>DASWKR010000067.1 GCA_036396535.1 Acidimicrobiia bacterium
CGCCCTGAGCCATTGCAAGTCTTCATCCGGTAGCGATCGCTTCAAGCAATCGAGAAGGAAGTGACCAGTGCTGCCGCCCGTGTAGTCCGCGATCGGAACGCTTCTCCGACACCAAGCTCGTAAGGGTTGTCGGCGATCAGCGGGTTCCGGTGACGGGTCTCGACATCCTCTCAGGTGCCCGCAGCCTCTGGGAACCGCCGAAGATGAGGCCGGCGACCGCCTCTGCCGCATCCCGATCGACGGTCCTCGTGACGTGCTGATAGAGATCTGCGGTGATGGCGATGGAAGCACGTCCGAGACGCTTGGACACCACCTCGACCGGCACACCGGCCTCCAGGGCGAGGGTCGCGTAAGTGTGACGGAGACCGTGGAAGGGCCGCGGGCTCAGGTCGGGCAGCCCGGCCGCGTTCGCCAACTGGGCGAAGCGACGGGAGAGCGAGGTCGGTTGGATGGGTGCTCCATCTTCCCGTGCGAAGACCAGACCGCGGTCGCCGTACCCGTCTCTGGCCGCGAGCCGTTCCTCGAGTTGGCGTTTGCGATGGGTGCGAAGCTCGCGCGTCGTCACCGCGTCGAGTGCGATGCGGCGTCGTGAGTGGTCGGTCTTCGGGAACGGTTTGAGCTGCGGCCGGTGCTCGACCTCGACCAGTGCCTGCACTACGGCCAGATGACCGTCGTCGAGATCGACGTGGTCCCTGGAGAGCCCGAGTACCTCGGAGCGTCGCATCCCGGTGGTGAGCACGACCGTGTGCAGGGCGCGCAGCCGATCGCCGGCGACGTGGCCGAGGAAGGTCTCGACCTGGTCACGGCTCCAGGTGCGTCGTTGCAACCGCGGGCTTGCGTGCTCGTCGGGCGCTGGGTGGCTTGGTCCGGGTCGCCGGATTCCGCCGGAGCAGATCGTGCTCGACGGCATCCTGGAATGCCCGGTGGAACATGACGTGGACGTTGCGGACCGTCTTCGGCGCCAGGTCGGTGCCGTCGCGCCGCCCGCTCTTCAGCAGTGTGGCGTACAGGTGGTCGAGCAACCCTCGGGACACAGAGCGGGGAGGCTCTCGCTCTTCATGGCATCACCTCGGGTGCGGGTCAGAACTTCCGGTTCTGAATTCGCGCCGGGCCTTGGCGGCTTCGTAGATATTTCTTCCCTCGATCCGGTGATGTCATCAGGAAGGCTGAAGGTAGCGTGATACCGTCGCGGCGTGGATGAAGGTGAACGTTCGCTTCGCAACGCCACGTACCGCCTCTTTGTGGAGTTTGGCCGGGCCCCGACAGCGGGTGAGGTTGCGGCAGCCGAGAGTTCGACTGCGGAACTTGTCCAGGAGGCGTGGCGCCGTCTTCACGATGACCATGCACTGGTCTTGCATGACGGAGGCGAGCTCCGTATGGCGAATCCGTTTTCGGCGGTTCCCACGGCGAATCGAGTGCATGCCGGCGGTCGCTGGTGGTACGCGAACTGCGCGTGGGATGCGTTCGGGATCTGCGCTGCTCTGCACACCGACGGTGACATCGAGACGTCCTGCCCGGATTGCGGCGAGCTGCTAACGGTAGCGATCCGACGCCAGCGACCCAGCGATGAGACGATGCGCTTCCATTGCCTGGTCCCGGCTAGCTCTTGGTGGGAAGACATCGTCTTCACTTGAAGCAACATGAATCTCTTCCGGTCGGAAGAGCACATTGCCCAATGGCTTGGTGCTCGCGCCCCAGGAGCGACCATCCCCGTGTTGAAGTTGAGCGAGTTGGCCCACGCCTGGTGGGACGATCGCCTCTCGCCCGATTGGCGTCCTCACACTCGCGAGCAGAACCAGGCGATCCTCGATCGACTCGAACTCTCGGGACCGTTTTGGAGACTCCCGTGAACGCGTCCGTGAGCTGCCACTGCGCCGCCCGATAACCCCAGCCGGAGCGCCATACAAACCGATCCCGAGCAGTAACGAGCATTTCAGCGAGTGCACCCGATCGGCACTTCTCGGGCGGCTTGCGTGACGGGTCCGAGAGCCGTAGGACCCTAGGTTCCGCAGGACGGCGACGCGATGCTGGCGTTGGCGCACATCTCGACCGGCATACGGATGGCGGGTTCATGGTCACGCTCAACGCCGGGCGCGACGCGGCGAGCAAGCCGCGCGATGGACTCACCGGTTCGGAAGGGCTAGCTCACGTGGATCGAATGTTGCGAGACGTCTGGATGGGTTAGGGGTGGTCCGCGACCCGAACGCTTCTCCGACACCCAGGATCTTCTCATACGGCTTCGGCCGCAGCGTTCGCCGATAGGTACCGAATTCGGGCGCGTCCTGCTGCCAGGCGTGGAATCATGGCCGATCTCGCTTGTTCCGGGCATGTTTACGATGCCGAAGTGTCCTTGCGAATCGTCGCGGTGAGTTACGACGCTCTCGACCCGGAAGCCTTGGGCCTGTTCTGGGCCGGGATGCTCGGTCGAGAGATCGTCGAGGAAGCCAACGGAGTGCTGTTGCCCGGTACCGACACTCAGATCGGGCTTCGGTTCGTCGCGGCCACTACGGAGACGTCTGGGCGGAACCGCCTGCACCTCCACCTAACCAGTTCCACCGCCGAGGACCAACGGCGCAAGGTGGAAACGGTGTTGAGACTTGGGGGCCGCCGCTTCGGCACGAAGCCGCTGCCAATGGGTCGCGACTCCATCTTTCTGGCCGATCCTGGCAGCAACGAGTTTTGCGTGATCGAACCAGGCAACGGCTACCTCGCTGGCTGTGGCCTTCTCGGCGAGTTCACGTGCGACGGCACACGGGAGGTCGGTCTGTTCTGGCGCGACGCACTCGAGTGGCCGCTCGTGTGGAACCAGGGCAAGCAGATCGCCATCCAGTCCCGACGGGGCGGCACGAAGATCTCATGGGACAGTTGGCACGTAACCCGCGAGAACGGGAGAAACCGGCAGGAATTCGATCTCGCTGCACCGGAACCCGCAGTCGAGGCCGAACGACTGGTCGCCCTGGGTGCGACGGTTCTGGGCGACCGAGGCGACGGCGTTGGGCTGGCCGATCCCGACGGGAACGGGTTTTCGATCACCCTCGGCCACTGACATGTAGCGGGAGGCGCTACAGATCCAGCGGCAGCCGCTCCCTGGCTGAACGGGCCAAGTCGATGGGCGACCAGTTCACTGCGGCACACGCGATGCCGCCATGACGTCGAGCGGATGCTCGAGGAGGCGGTGCGGATTCTCGACGACCTCGACTTCCACCAAGCCCTCGGGCATGGCCTCCTCTACTGGGGGTGCCGCCACCAAAGACCGGGACGGCGGCGAAGCAGGCGGCAGCGCCGTGACCAGACGTGCTTCTATCCTGGCCGAGATAGGTGACATCCCCTGTGCAGTCAACGCCTCGAACGACATGATCGACCACCAACTGGGCCGCGACCAGGTCGACAAGGCCCTCGCTCACCTCGTCTTCGCCGCCCGCCGATCGGAGCCGATCCGCCCCGCTCCGCACCCCGTCTGGCGGCGACCTCCTGTCGCCTCATGGCGGCGAGTGGCGATCTCCGGGCCGCGGCCACCGTCGTCGGCTTCATCGAAGCAGGGGAGGGTCCCGGGGGCGCGTGCCGGGATATAGTGATGGGCGGTCTCGACGCAACGGAGGCCGAGGTGCTGTGTGGATCAGGCTCACGTGTGAGCGACGCCGACATCCTCGGTCATATGGGCCTGGGCAGCCGGAACCGCGAACGGAGTCGACTAAGGGGCCGGTATGGAGCAGCTGAGGCTCGGCGATGGGTCGGAGGTCAGCTATAGGGCTGTTGGCGAGGGCCCTCCTACCATCGGAATGCCGGGTGGTCCCGGCGTGTCGGCCGGGTACGTCCATTCGTTTGCGGAGCCGCTGCTCGACCGACTGACGTGGTATCTGATCGACCCGCCGGGGACCGGTGCGTCCACTCCGTCGAGTGACTACAGCATCGGCGCCCATGCGGCGTTCTACCGGAATGTCATGTCCGCGCTCGGTTTGGACGAAGCCCTGGTTTTTGGCCACTCGTACAGCGGCACGGTGGCGACAACATTTGCTGCGCAATATCCCGAAACAACGCTGGGTTGTCTGCTCGTGGCTCCCCCGGTGGTGGGGACCGACGTCGACGCCGCCGAAGGTGGGCAGATCCGAGCCGACATGAACACCGCTATGGAACGCCACGCCGCAGAGCCGTGGTACGAGGATGCTGTGCAAGCAGAGTTCAACCCCGACCCTTCCGACCCAGCTGGTTCGTTCCGACGTGGTTTGCCCCTCTACTTCTCCGACCCCACCGACGATTTGCTCGAACACGCCGTCGCGGCGATGGGTCCGATCGAGATCAACATGGATCCAATGATGTGGTTCTACGAGAAGGAGTGGCCGAGCCTGGACCTTCGCTCGACTCTTGACAGTCTTGCCATGCCGCTCCTGGCGGTCGTGGGTGAACACGACTGGGCAGTTCCACCGATCCAGGCCAGATTCTACGAGTCGGCCCCGGCCGGCCGGTTGTTGGTCATTCCCGACTGCGGCCATTTCGTCCAGATCGAGAAGCCGGCCGCCTATCGCGACGCCGTTATCGATTGGCTCGCCGAGACGGGACTGGACTAGGGGCGCCAGGAAGGACGCTGGTCTTCTTCGCCCTCCGCATGGCTTCTTCATAGACGACTCGCTGGGCTCACCGGGCAGGACGGGACACACCTCTCTAATCCAGACCATTGAGGACGAACTAGAACGGGCGTCGCTGATCGTCAAACCCGGCCAGAGTTCAGTCCCCACTCCGCCCTCGGGATGCTCACCCCAACCGAGTACACCCGGCAATGGCGGACCAACCACCCAGAAGAACTCTCATAACCAGTGGACCAACAACCGGGGTCCGGTCACCTGTTCCTGACGCACTCAATGTGCCGATCCCGGATGGGTGCGCGGTGCGAGGTTCCAGCGCCTGACTTGGTGATGTGCGTCTCGTCGACCAGCAGCGCCGTCGTGGGCGAGAGAGCGTGGCAAATGGCGGGTAGGTCGGCCGGCAGGATCTCCGTTGAACTGGCCACCCGTTGTCATCAAGTCCGCGGACCCTCGGGCGTCCAGCGGGAACGTCGTGACTCCGATCAGCCTTGCCGTTCGAAGGTCCAGTCGGGAGATGGGGGGCCCACTTCCACGGAAGCATCTGGGCAGTCACCACCTATAACGTCGGCTGTCAACGTCGACCCCTCGATCTGATAGTCCCAGATGAGATTCCCGGCGGGGCAGAAGGGACTGTCGTCCGAAAAGGTGAGTCTCAGACTTGTCGCGTCACCCTCCCACGTTCCTTCGAGGTCAAAGACACTCCAGGTGAAGGATCCGTCGGCGGCTGGCACAAAGGTCACCTCGCCTGGCTGACCCGGGCTGGATCCCACCCACGTACCCACAATCTCGGCGCTCCCTTGATCATCAGCGGAAGCGCAAGCACAGAGTAAGAAAACGAGCGTCACAATCATCGCTCTCTGCATCGAGGTGTCCTGACTGTCGCTGTCATGAGGCTAGTCGCAGACGACGCGGCAGCAGGGGAGGGACGTGATTCCCCAGACAACGCATAACCGGCACGTCAGCGTGTGGTGGAAAGGATCTCCACTCGTCCTCTCCTTCGAGCCGGTGGCGTCAAATTTGGAGCCCGCCCCAGATCAACGGTTCCGTAACGGTTCCGCCCATGTCTGTCACCGCCCGAGATCGGCTGCGGTATCGGGCGGTTGCTTGTTCGTGGAATGTGATGATGAAGTGCCGCTTCGCGGGAAGTGCGGCATTCGGGATGCTGGCCTGATTGAGTGCGTCGAGCTGAGCGGTCCACGACGAGCCCAACACCTGGCAGACGCCGTAGGGGCCCAACCCGGAGTCATCGGCAAGCGTCTCTCCTTCTGCAGACCTCCAATCCGCAGAATGACGGGACCCATTCCCGCGTCAATGGATTCCCCGATCAGCCCCCGGGACTCACCACGCCCCACAATTCATCGCGTAGAGCCCGTTTGTGGCGGCTTTGGGCCGGATCCTCCGCCCAGAGTTGAGGCGTGTACGTTTCGTACACGTTCTGGTAGAGTTCGGACATGAGCATCCCCGTCACTGCCCGTTTGGACGAGTCCGTTGTCGAGGCGCTGGACCGCGCCGTGGACGCCGGCGTTGCACCAAGCCGGGGTGCAGTAGTGGCTCGCGCCGTCGCCGAATGGCTCACCCGGCATGGGGAGGATGCCATCGTCGAGTCGTACCGGCGTCGATACGCAGATCCCGACCCGGCCCACGATGACCTCATGGAGAAGCTTGCTTCGTTCTCGCTGGCCGCATGCCTCGCCGACAGCGGGCGTTGATCTCTCGCGGCGAGGTGTGGGATGCCGACATCCCGGGTGTGGGCCGGCATCCCGTCGTGGTGGTGACGCGTGACTCGGCCATCCCGGTTCTGTCCTCCGTTGTGTGCGTGTTGGTGACCAGCACGTTTCACGGCCATGTGGCCGAAGTCGCGCTCGGAGCCGGTGAGGGTCTCAGCCGGCCCAGCGCAGCGAACTGCGACAACGTGTTCACGCTGCCGAAGCGGGTTCTGTCGCGGCGGCGGGGGATGCTCGACTCCCGCAAGCTGAACGAGCTGGATCGGGCGCTGATGGTGGCCCTCGGCCTTGCATGACGTGACACGGTGAACGACGTCACCAAGGCCGCCACTCGCGTGGTCACGGGTTGCACGCGGCCGGGCTTGGTCCCCGTGGATCGATGACAGCTGATCGAACCGCCGCAATGAACGGCCGGAAGTAGCCTCTCCCGATGCAAAGGATGTGGCGAGCGCTCATGGCCATGGGCGCCTACCCGGGCGAGACGGCTGCGCAGGCCGGGCGGCGCCGGATCGTGGTCGGCTACATGGTCTTCGGCATCCCTCTCCGGCTGCTGCTCGGCGCCCTGACGATCACTGAAGGCCTCCCTGCGGCCGGTCTCGTCGACATTCTGGCGGCGCTCCCGCCTGCCGCCGGATTGCTCGCGCTCCGACTCGAGCCCCTGTGGTACAGGGGGATCGTGAACGTTCTCCTGGGCGCGATCATCGTCGAGAATCTCGTGCCGACCGTCATGCGCGGCGGCGTCCTCGAGGCGGAGCTCTTCATGGCGTGGACCGTGCTGGCTCCTGTCGGGGCCCTGATAGCTCTCAGCAGACGGGCGGGTTTCTGGTGGTTCGTCGCCTTTCTCGTCTCGCTGGTCCTCGCGGTCGTGCTCCCGGAGTGGATCGACCCGATCTACGACCTGGAGCCGGCTTCGGCCGTCGACGTTGCGGCATCGCGCGGCGGCGCCGCGATCTTCGTCTACGCCGGTATGGCATATTTCGTGCGGCAGGGGATCGGTTTCAGCAGGAGTCGGATGACTTGTTGCGCAACATCCTGCCCGGCGAGATCGCCGCTCGGTTGAAGACCGACCCGTCGATGATCGCCGACGACTTCCCGCAAGCCTCCGTGCTGTTCGCCGACGTGGTCGGGTTCACCCCGATGTCGGCCACCATGACCCCGGCGCAACTCGTCGGACTCCTCAATCGGGTGTTCACCACGTTCGACGGGTTCGTCGCAGAGCTCGGTTTGGAGAAGATCAAGACCGTCGGCGACGAGTACATGGTCGCCGCCGGCGTCCCGGTGCCGCGCCCCGACCATGCCGAAGCGATCGCCGAGCTGGCGCTGCGGATCCGTGACTACATGGCAAGCCACGATTTCGACGGGCACTGGCTCGAGTTGCGGATCGGCATCAACTCGGGGCCGGTGGTAGCGGGGATCATCGGGACGCACAAGTTCGCCTATGACCTGTGGGGCGACACGGTCAACACCGCGTCGCGGATGGAGTCGGGCGGGCTCCCCGGCGAGATCCAGGTCGGTCCCGCCACCCACCAGCTCCTCGCCGGCAACGGCTACCGCTTCGAGTCGCGCGGCACCATCGACGTCAAGGGCAAGGGCCCCATGTCCACCTGGCTCCTCACCGGGTCTTCCGCGGCGCGATCGCCCACCTCGCCGTAGGCATGACCCGTTGCGGATCGAATAGGAAGGTCAAGAGATGAGCACAGCGAAGAAGTCCGGTTCGGGTTTCTCGGAGGCGGAGCGTGCCGCCATGAGGGAGCGCGCCCAGGAGCTGAAGGCGCAGGGCCGCAGCGGCCAGAAGAAGGCCGACAACGAGCGCGCCGTGCTCGAGGCGATCGCCGAGATGCCGGATGCCGACCGGGCTCTTGCCGAGCGTATCCACGCCCTGGTCACCGCGAACGCGCCGGAGCTTCTGTCCAAGACCTGGTACGGCATGCCCGCCTACGCCAACGCGGACGGCAAGGTCGTCTGCTTCTTTCAGGGCGCTTCCAAGTTCGATGCCCGCTACGCGACATTGGGATTCAACGATGCGGCCGCACTCGACGACCCCCCGATGTGGCCGGTCTCGTGGGCGATCGTCAAGTGGACCCCGGCCGTCGAGAAGAAGCTCGTGGCGCTCGTCAAAGCCGCGGTCGCCTGAACGGCACGATCGAGCGACGGCGTCCGACCGTAGCTACGCCGGATCGCCGACCGACGGGTGCGCCACCTAGAGATGGTTGGCGAGCGACAGCAGTCGTTGGGCCAGGAAATCTGCCTGGGGCGCATCCGGACCGAAGCGGTTGGTGAGCACGGCCACGGTCACGCCGGTGCCGGTGTCATGGAACAGGGCGGACAGGAATCCGGCTATGCCGCCGTCGTGTCCCCAGGCAGTGCCGTTGCGGTAGATGCCGAGCCCGTACGAGCCCCCGCCGCTCGACCCCTCCAGCATCGCAACGAGTGAGTCTTCGCTGAGGAGCGCACTGCCGAACACGGCATCGAGGAATCGCACGAGCTCCTCCGCCGTGGAGATCATCGCTCCGGCAGTCCACGCCGGCGTGATGAACCCGGGTGGTGCCGTCGGCATCGAGCACCACGATCACCCGAAAGACGCCGATGCAGATCCACACCCTCGTCACGTGTCATCGAGAGCCTCCTCACTCGTCGTGATGACACCCCGAGTTCCCTGCCCGGGACGCAAGAGCGGGGAGGCTCCCGCGCTTCATGGCATCACATCCCGCGCTGACGAACGGGGTCGGTTCAACCAGTGTGGACGATCTCCACGACAGGTGCCATGGCTTCCACCGCTGCTGTCTCCTTGGGCCATACGTCGCACCGGACTTCTTCAAGGCCGAGATCGCCCAAAGAGAGGATGTACTCAGCAATCTCTGCGGACGTGCCCGTCACTGGCTGTTCAACTTGGAGTCCTTCGGCGATGCCGATCCGGTTGCTGAACGCTTCGGGCACAACCGTGTACAGATCGAAGGTCCGAACGAGCGTGGAGGGGTCTCGTTCCTCCGCCTCACAAGCCTGTTCCAAGAGGTCGATGATGGGCCTCAGCCGAGCCTTGATCTGTTCGAGTGTCTCGTCCCAGCCCCACCAGTTCCATGCGTCGCCGTATCTCGCGACCAGCTGCAGCATCTTCGGGCCGCCTGCGGCGATGTTGATCGGTGGACCGGTCCGCCGAGGACCCCGCAACACCAACTCGGCCTGCTTGACCGAGTAGAACTGGCCTTCGAAATCGAACTCTCCGTTCTTGAGAAGGCCGTGGATGATCTGGATTGCCTCAGCGAACCGCGAGAACCGCTTGTCGGTCGGGATCCCGAAGGCCTCGTAGTCTGAGTCTGGCGTGTTCCCCGCTCCGATGCCGAGGACGAACCGCCCCCCAGATACCTCATCGATCGTCTCGGCAATCTTCGCTGTCATCGCCGGAGGGCGGTATGGGGAATTGACGACTGACTGTCCCAGATTGATACGACTTGTCGTCGCCGCCACCGCGGCCGCGATGACTACCGATTCCCACACTCCATCCGTGGCCGCCTCACCCCGGTAGAGCAGCGCATCTTCAAACACGAACATGTCGAACCCAGCTGCTTCCGCCGCGACCGCACGCTCGCTGATCGAATTCCAGGAAGGTACGGGTGTGGCGCCATCCGGCCGGCCATGGAGCTGATTGATGAGCCCGAGGTGCATGCGCCGACCCTAGTGATGCGTCGCGGAGTTGGCTTGGGTGAGTGCGGCTCGGCCTCGTCACACCGCCGAGAACGATGTGACCAACGCCCGGCGCCCGTGTGGTCCACAACCGCATCGCATCTCCGAAACCAGACGTCCTCAACTTTCACGTGATGCGGCGCCGCTGTTGCCCGTCGCCCATAGGTGGTCAGCGATCAGAACGCCATCATGATCAGTGAAGACGGACCATCCTGGTCGGTTCTGGCCCTTGAGCCATACAGATCACTTCTCGCCCCGAGCGATACGCACCGTGAGGGTTGTTCAACGACGGGCGGGACCCGGATCCCTTGTCCAGGTCCCGCCCTCCATCCTGCGAAGCAGTCGTTATCTAGAGAATGTCCTCCACGGCCAGGTTGGTTTCGCACCCGAGGGACGCGTCGTACCCCGCGGCTCCCTGACATACGTCATCACCCGGAGGCAGTGGCACACCTGGAGGCGGTGGGAAGAACGTTGGAACATCACCACCGATGAAGTCGTCTCCGGGACCGCCGTTGATGTGGTCGGAGTGGGATCCACCAAATAGCGAATCGGCGCCTGCTTGTCCGAATATGGAGTCGTCGCCGAGCCCACCAATGATTTCGTCGTCTCCACTTCCCCCATAACCCTGGTCATCGCCTTGGGCTAGAGCCAGGAAGTCGTTCCCCGAATCGCCATGAACGATGTCGTCGCCGGGTCCGGCAAGAATCTCGTCGTCGCCAGCACCGCCGTGGATCCGATCATTGCCACCCTCGGCGTTGGGGTCGCCGAAGAACGCGAGGTCGTCGCCGAGGATTCCGTCGTCGCCGTCACCCCCGTCGATGACGTCGTCACCCCCACAGCCAGCCATCAGATCATCACCACCCAGAGCCCGAATGATGTCGTCGCCATCGCCGGCGATGATGACGTCGAAGCCCTCTGTGCCGAACAGGACGTCCTTGCCGTCAGTGCCGAGAATGAAGTTGCCTCCCTCGAACATGGGATCCTCGAGATCAACACCCGGGCAAGTCGGGAGATGCGCATCTCCCAGCGCGGCAGGAGCCACTATCAACGACAAGGCAGCAACCGTCACCACGACGGAAAGTCTCCCCAGCTTTCTCATTGCGTCCCCTTTCCTGAGGTACTCCAACGTTACACGACCCACATGAACCGAGCCCGAAGTCCCAGATGGCCTCAGTTCGGCGCTCGCCGTCACGGCCTCGTGGCACGTGTCAGGCGGTGCAGTCGCCACGCGTTGCCCTGCCGAGCCGCCCGGTTCTCCGATACTCGACTCAACTACGCGCGGCCGGGATTCGACGACGACCTGGCCGTCTTGGTGGTGGGTGATGTCGATCCCCATCTCGGCGTTAGACCTTGGCCCTGTCTGCCGGGTCGGCCGCGGCGAGGGTGGCGGTGATGTCCCATACGGATGCGGCTGGTCAGCCCGACCATGTGCCGGCGCATAGAGTGCCTGTCCATGGACTGGCTTTCTGTCCCGGCTGGTCGTGATGAGGTCACAACCCAGTGGCTCTCGCGCATCTTTGGTCCGCTGCAGTCGTTCACGATAGAGCAGATTGGAGAGGAGTTCGGTCTCAGCGGATCGACATTCAAGGTCGATCTATGCCCAATCGATGCACCACGGCGACAGGTGGCAATCAAGTTCGCTTCCTACGATCCCACGGCACGGGAGATCATGTTTTTCGAGCGCTGCGCCGCCGACACGCCCCTTCGATTACCCGACTTCGTGGCAGGAGCCGTCGATCACGAGGCCGACCGAGGGGTCGTCGTGCTCGAGTATCTGGCCGACTTGCGGCAGGGCGACGTTCTGGCCGGGTGCACCCGAGCGGAGGCGATCACCCTGGCGAGGATGCTGGCGCGCCTGCATGCGGCGTGGTGGGGTGCCGACGATGCGGCGACGTCAGCACTAGCAGAGCTCGGTGATGACACAATGGCCTCCGGGCCGGGTATACGGGAAGACCGGCTCGGCCCGTTTCTCAATCGTCATGGTGGGTCGCTTCCCTGGTCGATGCGTGAACTCCTCGAGGATCTTCCGAATCGGCTGGCTTTGGCGTACCAGAAGCTGCGGATGGGCCCGATTACGTTGATCCATCGCGACTGGCACCTCGACAACGTGCTCTTCGCGCCGTCGGGTGAGCCGTTCGTGATCGACTGGCAAGGAGCCGCCGTAGGACCTCCGGCAACCGATCTTGCTCGATTCATGGTCGAATGCCTGACGGCTGAGCAGCACCGCTCCTACGGATCAGAGGCGCTGCTCACCTACGTGGAGGAGCTCGCCCGCCGCGGTATCCACAGACCCATGTCGGACGCCAGCCAAGAGATCGGCCATGCCTCGTTGCGTCTGCTGGCCCGCATCATCAACTGGCTCGGCCGAACACCGCCCGATCCTCCCGGCTCACGCAAAGAGGCACTCGGTCGCAACATTCTGCACAACATCGCGATGACCCTGGAAGCCTTCTCAATGGGGTGACCCCCCGGCATCCATCTTCCCCGCACTCGATCAACAAGATCGGGAGGATCAACGCGACGGAAAGCGACGCGTCAGGCGGCGCCGTCCCACCAATCGAGAACTCGGAGCGCTCGGAGGGTGTTCCAGCGGCTGGGTTCTCCGACGACGGCTTCGAGGTCGAAGTGGACGCGACCCTGATGGATGCGGTCGAGCAGCCACCGGCCGTCGGGCTGCCGCTTGGACCGCACGACCTCGACGGCTTCGGCCATGCGTGGATCGGGGTCCGCTCCCGAGTGACGGAAGTAGTCGAGCGCCCGCAGCACGTCATAGTGCCAGTAGTAGGGGAAGGCGAAGTCGAGATACGCCGGATCGGCGACCTCGCCCGTGCTCCTGCGACGGAACAGATCGCGCTCGAGCAGATACTCCTCCCCGCCGCGGCGGGCCTGGCGGACCGCGGCGGAACCCCCGGTGGCGCGCTCGAACTCGAGCAGCCCGTCGAGCACGTTGATCGTCGTGTCGAACGAGGAGCGCACCGACCCGTTCTCGGCCTCGCAGTTCCAGCCACCGTCGGCGAGCCGCTCGCCCAGGACCCGCTCGACGATGGCGGCGACGTCCACCCCGAAGTAGGCGCCGGTCTCGATGGTCCGACCGTTGATGCACGGCTCGACCTCGCCGTCGAAGTAGCGCTGCCCGGCGTGCTCCCAGCGCCCGTGCTCGGCGATGAGCGGGATCGCCCGACGCGCTGCCTCGCTCGCCGGGTCCAATCCGAGGATCTGCAAGGTCTGCAGTGTGTGCATCGTCGCCGTCCACGGCTGGCCCGGTTCGCCGCCCCGGTAGCCCGCCGGGAAGCAGGCGCCGCCGTCCCACAACCCGTCGGCGCCCTCGAGCGCCAGTAGACGGGCGCCCCAGCCCTCGTGCTCCAGGCGCGCTCGCTCGGCGGCGACCTCGCTGGGCGAGGCCTCGCCGGGCGAGGCAGCAATGAGACCGCGTAGCACCTGCCAGCGGATCGCGGGGTCGCCCTCGAGCAGCCAATCGATCACGCCCATCGCCCGCAGGCTAACCCGGGTTCGAAACCCCGTTCGAGCGATTCGCCTAGACCTGGGTTGGTGGTCGGTGTTTGCGATAGGAGTTCTTGCTGATGATCTTTCCGTCACGCACGGTCAGGAAGTCGCAGCCGTTGACCTCGACGTGTCGCCCGTCGGGCAGGGTGCCGGTGAGGGTCCACTCGGACACCCCGTAGCCGAAAGCCAGGCTGTGATGGCGTCCGTTGCCCCACTGGGCGTCCGGCATCGATTCGAGAGCCTCGGCAAACGCCTCCTTCACCTCCCTGGAACCCTCGTACCGCTTGCCACACACCTCATCACCTCCCGATGCCTCGAACACGCAGTCCTCGGAGAAGAGGCTCATCAGGGTTTCCAGGTCGTGCCGGTTCCACGCCTCCGTGTGGCGGGCCAGAAGCTCCCGCAGATTCGAATCACGCTGTGCCACTTTCACTCCTCCATATGGGCTCTCGGATCATCGCAGACATCTGGATCTCGACGATTGGTCGAGCCGGAGGCCACCGGATTCGAACGGCGCCGCCCCCTTCCTATATTGCCGCGGGATGCAGACGTTTCTCTTCACCGACATCGAGGGGAGTACCCGTCTTTGGGAGGAGCAACCTGACGAGATGGCTGCGGCCCTGTCGCGGCATGACGTGATCCTGGCCGAATCGATCCACGAGGCCAGCGGCGCCGTCCTGAAGACGACCGGGGACGGGACCATCGCCGTGTTCGACTCGGCCGGCGGCGCCCTGGCAGCCACCGTTCTTGCGCAGAAGGCGCTGAGCGCCGAGCCATGGCCGTCATCGCCGTTGCGGGTGCGGATGGGGGTCCACGCCGGGGAGACGGAGAACCGCGACGGCGACTACTTCGGACCGACTATGAATCGCACCGCGCGAATCATGGCCGCGGGCCATGGCGGACAGATACTGATCTCGGCTGCCGTCGCCGAGCTCGCCGCAGGGCAACTGCCGTCCGGGGCGGACCTTCGGGACCTCGGCCTGCACCGCCTCAAGGACCTGACTCTGCCCGAGCACCTCTATCAGCTCCTTCACCCCGACATCGACAGCGACTTCCCGCCGCCCTTCACCCTCGACGCCCGGCCCCACAATCTCCCCCTGCAGACGACGGAGTTCCTGGGGCGGAGCAACGAGCTGACAGCGGTCCAAGCGCTGCTGGAGGCAACCGGCACCAGGCTGCTCACGCTGGCCGGTCCTGGTGGTGCCGGCAAGACACGACTCGGTCTCCAGGTCGCCGCCGAGCAGGTCCACAGGTTCCGTGACGGAGTGTTCTTCGTAGACCTCTCCGCCGAGCGCGACTCGGGCGCCGCTTTCGAAGCGATCGTCCGCATCCTCAACCTCCCTGTTTCGGGAGCGGGAGACCCTCTCCAGGTTCTGAAGACCAGGCTGCGCGACCTCGAGATGTTGCTGGTCCTCGACAACTTCGAGCAGGTGACTTCCGCCGCCGAAGGCGTCGCCGAGCTGCTCCAGCACGCCCCGGCGTTGAAGGTCATCGTCACCAGCCGTGAGACACTTCGGATTCGGGCCGAACGTGTCTTCCCCGTCCCGCCGCTCGCACTCCCTCACCCGAGGGATACTGCGTCTTCGATCGCCGAGTCTGAGTCCGTGCAGCTCTTCACGGAGAGGGCGCGTGCGGTGCGGTCTGGGTTCGCCGTCACCGACACCAACGCCTCGACCATCGCCGAGATCTGTCTCCGCCTGGACGGCCTCCCGCTGGCGATCGAGTTGGCGGCGGCGCGGCTGAACGTGTTCACGCCTGCCGAACTCCTGGGGCGCTTGCAGGATCGACTCGACGTCTTGGGAGCCGGAGGTCGTGACAGACCCGACCGGCAGCGCACACTGTGGGGGGCGATCGGGTGGAGCTACGACCTCCTCGATGAGGGCGAGGGTCGGCTCTTCGAACTCATGGCGGCCTTCTCGACGACCCGGCTGCCCGCTCTCGAAGATGTGTCGGCCGCCGCCCTCGGCATGACTCACGTCGTCGACTCCCTCGCATCCCTCGTCGACAAGAGCCTGGTCAAGAGCGACGAGGTCGGCGGCTCGCAGCGCTTCTCGATGTTGCAGATGATCAAGGAGTACGCCGCGATGCGTCTGGCGGAGTCTTCGGAGCGCGAGGAGGCGGTGCGCCGAGCCCACGCCCTCCACTTCTCCGGGTTCGCCGACGCTCTGCGGGAACGGCTGCGTGGGTCGGAGCGCGATGCCGCACTCGAAGACCTCGAATCCGAGATCGGCAACCTGAGGACCGCCTGGCGATTCTGGGTCGAACGCCAAGACCTGGAACAGCTCTTCCACCTCATCGACGGGCTCTGGGCGCTCCACGAAGCCAAGGGCTGGTACCACGCCGCCATCGAGCTGGCGTCCGACACTCTCGGCGTGCTGGCGGCCGCCGAGCACCCTCTCGAGCACGCCGCAGAGGAGCTCACTCTCCGCACCAGTCTGGCGAGGGCGCTGATGGCGGTCCGCGGCTACGGCGTCGAGGTGGAGGCAGCCTTCAGACAGGTGCTCGAGATGTCGGAGACCTCCGGCAGCGCCGCGCAGCGCTTCGCCGTGCTTCGCGCCCTCGCCAGCTACTACGTGAACACCGCAGACTTCGGTCGGGCCGCCGAAACCGGAAGGCGGCTCCTCGAGTTGGGAGAGCTCGAGGACGACGAGTCGATTCGGCTCGAGGCGCACTACGTCCTCGGTGCCTCCATCTCCTTCATGGGCGACCTCGAGACGGGCCTGCCGCATCTCGACCGCGCCATCGAGTTGTACGACCCGCGCATCCACAGCTCGAACCGCTATCGCCTCGGCCCGAACACGGCAGTGGTGGCTCGGGTTGCCTCCGGTCTCCTGCTCTGGCAGTGCGGCGCCCTGGAGAGAGCGATGACCAGAGTGGCGGAGGCTCTCGACCTGGCGCGCCGGATCGACCATCCGTACAGCATCGCCTACGCGCTCTACCACAACGCATTCCTCGCCCTCGATCGCGGTCGATTCGACGAGTGCCTGGAGAGGGTCCATGAGCTGGCGATCGTCGCCAACGAGAACGACTACGTCGTGTGGAGCACCCTCGCCACGGTGCTCGAAGGGGTATCGGCGACTGCGCTCGGCCGGGTCGAGGAAGGCCTGGCAATGACCGAGGCCGCCATCGATCTCTACAAGGGACTGACGACGCCGCCGGTGTTCTGGCCGTTGATCCTCAGCTTGCGCGGCATGGTGCACGCCATGGCAGGCAAGCGCGGGCCGGCTCTCGCCTTCATCGATGAGGCCATCGGGACGGGACCTCCGGAAACGGTCATGTCGCCGGAGCTGTGGAACATCAAGGGTGACATCCTGAGAATGCTCCCCGAAGCCGACCTCGACGGCGCCGAAGAGGCATATCTGAGCTGCCTCAGAGAATCGAGGGCTCGGAGCCTGGATCTCAGCGCCCTCAGGGGGTCGATCAGGCTCGTCGGTCTTCGCCGGGAGACAGGTCGCACGCCGGACGGCAGCGATGAGCTGGCATCTCTGTACGCCTCCTTCTCGGAGGGGCTCTACGAGCGCGACCTCGTCGTCGCCCGGGACCTGTTGGGCTGAAGCTCGACAGGTCGAGAGCCTCAGGCAGCTCCCTCATGCTTCGACGGCTGCCGACAGCTCCGGTGGGAGCGGGGGAGCGGTGCCGCGCCACGAGCGGTTGCGGCGCCAGTACATGTAGGCGAACGCCCCGAAGAGGATCGGCAGCACATACGTGAGCGCCCGGAACAGCAGCACCGCGGCGACGACCGTTGCCGAGTCGCCTCCCGCTCTGGTGAGCCCGGCGATGAGAGCCAACTCGATCACGCCGACTCCGCCCGGCGTGAGCGGGATCGCCGTGAGGAGACGGGCAAATGCGAAGATCGCCAGTACCTGCGCCCACCCGACCTCCGCGTCGGACACCCCCATGACACGCAAGGCCGTCACGAGAACGGCGTAGAGGGCGGCGTGGCTGGCGATCGTCGACACCGTGAGCGACACCCACCGCAGCCGGACGAGGCCGACGACCCGGTTGCGGAACTTGACGACGGCGCGGTCCCATCCGGTGACCGGGCCGCGCCCGAACGCCCGGAGGAGGGAGGACGCCCAGCGGCCCGCCCCGGTGCCGACCTTGGCGGCGAAGGCCTCGTTGCGCAAGATCAAGGCGAACACGACGATCGCACCGACGAGCCCGGCGAGCCCGGCGAGGGCGGCGAGCAGCTTCCCCCCGCCCGGCTGACCGTGGAGGGCGAGGATGGCAAGGGCAAGGATCGGTGTCCCGAGCTTGACGAAGTTGTTCCAGATGCCGGTGATGACGATCGAGACCGTCGCCCGCGATCGCGAGAAACCCCACGAAGACAGGATCGAGTACGTGAGCCCGAGGGCGATCCCTCCGCCTGCCGGCACCGAGTTGGCGATGGCCGTCGTCGATTGCGTGAGCACCGAGGCCTGGACGAAGCCGAGCCCGGGAGTCGCGATGACGAGCACCACCCAGTAGCTGAGGAGGTTGACGACCGTGATCAGCGCCAGGAAGGCGTTCTCGCGCCAGGTGAGCGTCCGCACGGCGGCCCACACCTCGGAGACGTCGGCCACCTGCTTGAAGACGTACCAGAAGATCGCGACGAGAACTACGAGCGACACGGCGACCTGGATCAGCTTCCTCACAAGCGACGAACTGCGCTCAGGCGCGGCCGGCAGGTCGTCGAGCGGGACGGTGGCGTCGGTGTTCATCGAGCCCATCGGCGGCAGGCTACGCCGAAACGCCGCCCGCCGTTCCATCGCACATCGCAGTGCCCACCTACACTCCACGCACCTGGGACGAGGGCTCCGCAGCGAGGAGTCGATGCCGATCCTTCGGTCTTCCGTCCTCGAGATGAAGTGTCTACCGGCCCGGTGGGTGAACATGTCCGGCGAGCATCCACGGCGTCCGTCGCCTCTGGCGTACACCGCCGGGGCCCTGATCGGCGCGGCGATCGGCTACGCCGTTCCCGTGCTCGTCGCCTTCGTCGTGGTGCGCCTCGGGAATGCTCTCGGTTGGTTCGCGGAGGGGAGCTTCACGGACCTCGGCATCGCTGCCATCGCCCTCGTCTTCGTCGGGCCGCTGTGCGCCGGCGTCGGGGGAGTCCTCGGCGCCGTCGTCGCCAAGCGCCGGGCCGCCGGTGCGGCGCCGGGATGAGCCCCCCCTCTAGCGTCGATCGGCACGCTGAAGTGCTGTTCCCACCCATGGTCACCGAGGACTACGGTTGGTGACCGAGGGCGCGAAAGGCCGCGTCCCCAAGAGAAAGGGACGCGCATATGGCCAGAAGGCTGGCAACACTCGTCGCGGCGGTAGCCGTGGCTCTCACGGCATCGGTGGCTCCAGCCGGGGCGATCACGAACGGCACAGTGGACACGGACAACGACTATCCCTATGTCGGGATGGTCACCGATTTTGCCTTCCTGTGCTCAGGAGCGGCCATATCGCCGACCATCTACGTGACGGCGGCGCACTGCTTCGACGATCCAGTGAACCCGACGCACGATCCGGTACCGGTGGCAGTGACGTTCAGTGTCGACGCGCTCACCGCACTGTTCGTCACCGGCGACTTCGTCACAGGCACGTGGCATCCGGATCCGCAGTGGTGCACGGCATGCGGACCGGGACTCCCGGGATTCGACACGCACGACGTCGCCGTGGTCGTGCTCGATGAGCCGGTCGACCTGCCCCGCTATGCGAACTTGCCGGACGAGGGGCTGGCAGATGGGCTCGCCAATCATGCGGCCGTGACCAATGTCGGCTACGGGGTGAACGACTTCAACAGGGGAGGCGGCCCACCGGGCGCCGTCTTCGACGGGCTGCGGCGCATCGCCCCCGCCGAGGTGGTGGCGAGCAACCACGTCCACTCGGCGGAGTACCTCAAGTTCACGCTCAACGGCTCGCAGGGCAAGGGCGGAACCTGCTTCGGCGACTCGGGGGGACCGAACCTTCTCGGCAACTCGGACACGATCCTCTCGGTCAACTCGTACGTGACGAACGGGAACTGCGCCGGCGTCGGGTATTCGAACCGCATCGATGTCGGGTACGCGTTGGACTTCATCAACTCGTTCTGACCACGGTGGGGAAGCGAGCGGGGAGCCCCCGACGGCGGGGCTCCCCGCCTCGCACTCACGCGATGGCGGCGCGCACGTCGGCAAGCCGCTCGTAGGAACCCATCACCGCCTCGTGGTCGTCGGCGATGTGCCGGACGAGCACGTCTGTGTAGCCGACGTCGCCGAAAGCGCCGAGCCGCGTGGCCACCTCGTCTGTCGTGCCGTGCACCAGGACGGCTGGATCCATGCCGCGGTACCCGCGGCGGACGGCCTCGTCCACGACCGAGCGCCCCTGCTGGGACGTCGCCGCGACGTGGATGTCCCTCCTGAGCGCCACGACGCCAGGGTCCGAGCGGTGATGCTCGCAGCGCTCCAGGTAGAGGGCCGCCAACCCGGCGGCTTCTTCCTCGCCGAGCTCCGGGCCGGCGATCCAGCCGTCGCCGAGCCGGGCGGCTCGGTCGATCGCCGCCGGGGAGTGCCCGCCTATCCACACCGTCACGGGCGACTCGGGTGCCCGGCCGATGGATGCAGACGAGATTCCCAGCGTCTCCGAGCTCACCGTCTCGCCCCGCAGGAGCGCCTGGATGACCGGGAGGGCAGCCTCGAACACCCTGCCCCGAGTCGCCGGCCTGGCACCCATGGCGCCGAACTGGTCTTCGCCGTCACCGACCGCACATTGCATGACGAATGGTCCCGGAGCGATCGCAGCGAGTGTGCTCACCTGCTCGGCGACGAGCACGGGGTTCCACAGGGGGAGGAGGTAGAGCGCCCCTGCCGGTCGATCGTGCCACTCGGCGAGCATGCGTCCCAGGATCGGCGAGTTCTGGAGATAACCGGTGGCGCGGGAGTGGTGGTCGCCGACGAAGAGCGAGTCGAGGCCGGCGAGGCGCGCTGCTCGCGCCCGGGCGATCATCGAGCGCGCTCCGGCCCGTGCGTCGCCGAACGAGCTCCTCACGGACACGCCGAGGCGCACGCTCAGCCTGTCGCGAGCGTCATTCGCGCCAGCTCATGAGCTTGGTCCCGTACATCTCGCCGAGCGGGTCGGCGATCAGCTCGAGCCGCACTCCGTCCGGATCGCGGAAGTAGAGGGACACCTCGCTGTGGATGGCGTATTCGATCCCGGCCTCATCGAGCTTGGCGTGCAGACGATGCCAGGTCTCCGGCTCGACCGATATGGCGACATGGTGCAGCCCCCCGAGAACCTCGGCGTATTCGCCGAGATCGAGCCCCGGGAAGTCGAAGAACGCCAGCGTGTTGCCGTTGCCCAGGTCGAAGAAGAAGTGATTCGAGCCCTGGTAGTCGCGATTCTCGAAGATCTCGAGGAGCGGGAACTCGAGCACGCCCTGGTAGAACCGGATCGTCCGCTCGACGTCCGACGACAAGAGAGCGACGTGGTGGACGCCGCGCGCCGTCGACCGGGGCCGCTCGGCTTCGTCTTCGAGGTACTCGTCGACGAGGCGCCGCCGTTCGGCGGCAATGGCGTCGAGGTCGATGCCCGCCATCGTCAGATCCTGAAGAAGCTGTTGAGGAACCTCTCGGCGAGCGCAGCATCGCCCCGCACGGTCCCACCGTTCATCCGCCCGTACGAAGTGAGGACGAGGGTGGCCGGATCGAACTCGATGATGGCAGGCAGGGAGTCGATGTCCCCGGGCTCGACGGTGAGCCCGCCCGGAGCGACGGAGAGGACGTAGTCGCCCCCATTGCGTCCCGAGACCCTGATGCCGAGCTGGTAAGGCTCCGTCGTCTCGGGTATCTCATGCGTCGATTGCCACAGGATGAAGGCGAGCGGCACGAGGAGGTCGGCGGTGTCGCCGTCGAGTGCATGCCCCCTGCCCGAGCCTTCCCGGATGTCCCAGCTGTGGACCCCGTAGTCGACGAGCTGAAACAGTGGGTAGAAAGATGCCGGGAGCGGGCCCATGTACTTGTGCGGGACGATGAGACCCGACCATTCCTCGTCGCCCAGCTCGTCGACGATGCGCCGGAACTTCGAGAGGTCGTCCCCGAGCCGGTCGACCATGTCGCGGCGCGAGTGGCTGCGAAACCCCTGGGCGCCCTTGTCGATGTAGCTCGCCATGTTGCGGACACCGAGATTCTCCGGGGGCTCGCCGACACCTCTGGCGGCGTCGAAAGAGACGAAGTAGCCCTCGGTCGTGTCGACGATGTGCCCGAATACGTCGCGGACCTTCCAATGGCCGGCACCGGTCGGTGAGTCCCAGGTGGCGTCGTCCGCCAGCCGCATCATGCCGGCGGCCTCCCTGTCCCACGCCGTCAGCAGGTTCGTTCGAGAAGCCGAATCCATGAAGTGCCAGTCGCTCATCGTGACCTCCGCTTTCGAGATGAGCCGCGGCCTGGGCCGTCGCTGCGACCAACACTATCTAACCGCGCGGTCAGCTGCCGGTGTGACCGCCTCAGCGGTGCAGCCACGCCAAGTCTGTGTTGCCACCGCTGATGATGACCCCGACACGTTCGCCCCGAATGGCGTCTCCCATGGCTCTAAGGGCGGCGAGGGCGGTCGCTCCCGACGGCTCGACGACGAGCTTCATCCGCTCGAGATGGAAGCGGGCCGCCTCGACGATCGCTTCCTCCGTCACGGTGACGATGGTGGCGTTCGCCGCCAGGAGGATGTCGAAGGTGAGCTCCCCGATCCCGGTGAGCAACCCGTCCGCCAGGGTCTCCGGATCGGGGACCATCGGCTGGCGAACACCGCTCTCGAGCGAGCGGTGAGCGTCATCGACTGCGAGCGGCTCGGCGCCGATGACGCGGGCCCCGCTGCCGGAGCCGCTTGCGGCGACGGCGGTGCCCGAAAGCAGGCCCCCGCCGCCGATCGGGGCGACGATCAGGTCCAGGTCCGAGACCTCCTCGATGAGCTCGAGTGCCGCCGTACCCTGCCCGGCGATGACGTCCTTGTGATCGAACGGTGGGATCAGGGTGCCGCCTCGCTCGGCGAGCACCGCTTCGGCGGCGTCGTGCCGCTCATGGTGCCCGGTGACGACCACGTCGGCGCCGTATCCCTCGATGGCCCTTCGCTTCAGGGCAGAGGCGTTCTCCGGCATCACCACGGTGCACGGGACGCCCCGGATGGCGGCGGCGTAGGCCATCGCCTGCCCGTGGTTGCCGGAAGAGTGGGTGACCACCCCGCCGGCCGCCAGTTCGGCATCGAGCGCCATCACGGCATTGACCGCTCCGCGCGCCTTGAACGCCCCGACCTTCTGGAGGTTCTCGCATTTGAAGAACAACGAGGCGCCGAGCTCTTCGTTGATCGTCCTGTTGGTCACGACGGGGGTCCGGTGCACGTGGGGGCGGATGCGGTCGGCCGCATCGAGCACGTCACCGTACGAGACATGAGGGAGTGTGGTCACGACGCCGAGTGTACGAACCGCCGCAGGCCGTGCGGCGCTATGTTCGGCGGATGGCACGCGAGAGCGCCGGGGTCCTTCTCTACCGGATGGACGGTCCTCTGGTCGAGGTGTTGATTGCTCACCCTGGAGGTCCGTTCTGGGCGAGCAAGGACGCCGGGGCGTGGTCGATCCCCAAGGGAGAGCTCGACGAGGGTGAGGACCCGCTGGCGGCCGCGATCCGCGAGCTCCACGAGGAGACCGGTGCCTCGATCGAGGGAGACGTGATCCCGCTCGGGAGCGTCACCCAGAAGGCAGGCAAGGTCGTCCATGCGTGGGCGGCGCGTGGAGATCTCGACCCGTCGTCGTTCGTGAGCAACACCTTCACGATGGAATGGCCACCGGGCTCCGGTCGGCTCGGCGAGTACCCGGAGCTGGACATGGTCGAGTGGGCGACACCCGAGCTGGCGGTCGCCAAGCTGAACCCCGCCCAGGCGGAGCTCGTGAGGCGACTCCTGGCGGCGCTCGCCTCCCAGAATTCCGTGTAGGAGGCGGGCACAGGCGCCGAAGCTCACGGTAGGGCATGGCGAAGACCTCCAAGAAGATGAGCTCGCGCCTCCAAGAGCTCGACAAGTTCGGCTCGAAGGCAGGTGGTGCTCCGCCGATGAGCAGAGTCGAGGCGGAGCCTCCCCTCGACGCGCCCATCTTCATCCTCACGGCCTTCCTGCCCCTCGTCATCCTCGTCGGTGCCGCCGTCTTCTTCGGGACGCGCAACATCGAGTCGACGCTCGCCAGTCAAGCGACGGCACTCTTCGCGGCGGCGGAGGTGGAGGGGCTCGAGGTCGATGTCGAGGCCCACGGCCTGGCCCTCACGATCTCCGGCATCGTGCCACGCGAGGATCTGCTCACGTCGATACCGGCGTTCGTCCAGGAGAACATCGCCGGGATCCGTTCGATCGAGACGGACCTGCGGTTCGTCGCCCCAGTCGTGCCGGGCGATATCGTCGTGTCGAGCGACCCGCTGATCGTCACCTGGGAGGGCTCCAGTGGCATCGTGACCGGGACGTTGTCCGACGATGCCACCGTGACGTTCGTCGTCGATACCCTCTCAGGCATCTTCGGCACGCTCGACAGCACCGGTCTCGTCGTGAAGCCGGGGGTCGGACCGGAGCGGGACTGGCTCGGCACCATCCTCACCGTGGTGCGCGAGATGGACGGCCGCACCGCTTCAGGGGAGGTGCTCGCCAACCCGGACGCCGGGCTCGTGCGAGTCGGGGCCGAGTTCGACACCCGCCAGGAGCGCGGTGAGGCCGTCACCGACGTCGAGGAGATCCTCAGCGCCCTCACCTTCGACTTCGTCGACAGCC
Source organism: Acidimicrobiia bacterium (assembly GCA_036396535.1). Taxonomy (NCBI): domain Bacteria; kingdom Bacillati; phylum Actinomycetota; class Acidimicrobiia; species Acidimicrobiia bacterium. Next base: position 24,230 of record DASWKR010000067.1, read on the forward strand.
TGACCGTGAAGGACACCGAGGTCCCCCCGCCGACGCAGGAGGAGGTGGTCGAGCTGCAGACCAACCTCGACGAGCTCATCGAGGGCAAGGTCGTCGAGTTCGGCGTCGACAGCGACGTCATCACGCCGCGCGGGCAGGACCTGCTCGACGAGATCCTCGATGCCCTCCAGCAGGTCCCGAACGTGCCGGTGCAGATCAGCGGGCACACCGACGACAACGGAACGGACGAGCACAACCTCGACCTGTCGCGCCGGCGAGCCGAGGCGGTGCTCGACTACCTGGTGGCGCACGGGGAGGACCCGGAGCGATTCGTCGTCATCGGGTACGGCGAGTCCCGCCCCGTCGCAGACAATGGAACACCGGAGGGCGAAGCCCGCAACCGCCGCATCGAGTTCACCGCCCTGGAGGAGTAGACCATGGATACATACGTGGCGTCCCAGATCACGATCTGGATCATCATCGCGGTGGTGTTCGGCTTCGCCGTCGGATGGCTGGCGCGCGGGCGGGGGGCCGCCCGGGCTCGTTCGACGGCCAGCATCAACCGAACCCACAACCGCAAACGGCGTTTCTGACGAGCCGGCCGCCCGCTCGGTAGCCTTGCCCTCCCGCGACCTGGAGGGCCCTTGGAGCACACGCCGAGCACTGCAATCGAATGGCAACCGTCCGGTGAGGAGCACTTCACGGGTCGCGTGCGATTCGGGGTCCTCTCCAGGCCACGCAGTGAAGGAGCCCTCAACGCCCTTGGTGTGCTCTTCGAACCGGGCTCCCGGTCCGACTGGCACAGTCACCCCGACGGGCAGGTGCTGTACATCGCGTCCGGCGCAGGCGTCGTTCAGACCGAGGCGGGTGAGACGGTCGAGATGTCGTCGGGCGACGTGGTGTACGCCCCGCCCGGTGAGGTCCACTGGCATGGTGCGCTACCGCATTCGCACATGGTGCAGCTCTCGCTGACCACGGGCGGAGTCACCGAGTGGACCTCTCGCAAGGTCACCGAGGAGGAGTACCGCCGCCGATGACCGCCGGGGAGACGGAACGCGCCTGGCATCGAATCGACCCGGGCGACCTCGCGGTCGGCGGAGTCACCACGGTCGTCGCAGCCCAGCGCGCTCTCGCCATCACTCGTACCGCCGCCGGGTACGCCGCCCTCGACAACCGTTGCCCTCACCAGGGCGGACCTCTCGGCGAGGGCCACATCGAGGACGGATGCCTCATCTGCCCGTGGCACGGCTACGAGTACGACCCGGTGACGGGCGCCCCACCTCCCGGCTACGACGACGCGGCGACGGCGTTTCCGCTCGAGGAACGTGACGACGGGCTGTACGTCGAGCTGCCGGTTCCGCACCGCACGGTGACGTTGATGGACCAGATGGTCGACGTCATGACCGAATGGGGCGTCGACACCGTGTTCGGGATGGTGGGTCACTCGAATCTGGGTCTCGCCGACGCCTTCCGCATCGCCGAGAAGGACGGGCGCCTCACCTACTTCGGGATCAGGCACGAGGGAGCCGGAGCGTTCGCGGCGTCGGCCTATGCCAAGCTGACCGGGCGTCCCGCCGCCTGCTTCTCGATCGCCGGGCCCGGGGCCACGAACCTGCTGACGGGCCTCTGGGATGCCAAGGTGGATCGAGTGCCGATCCTCGCCTTGACCGGACAGGTCCAGAGCCAGGTGCTGGGACCGGGCGCCTTCCAGGAGATCCCGACCGCTTCGGCGTTCGAGGCGGTCGCCGAGTGGTCGCAGACCGTCGTGACGAGCGCCAACGCCTCGGAGTTGATGGCGCTGGCCGTCAAGCACGCCGTCGTGAATCGGGACGTGGCGCACCTCATCTTCCCAGACGATGTGCAGAACCTCCGTGGGCTCGAGGAGCCGCCGCCCCGACCCATCGAGGGACGGCTGTCCGCCATCCAGATAGCGCCACCGACCGAGGAGCTGGAGCGGGCCTGCGAGATGCTCGTCGCCGCCAAACGGCCGGTGATCATCGCCGGCAACGGTGCTCGGCCGTACCGCCGGGACGTGATCGCCCTCGCCGAGCACATCGACGCCCCCGTGATCACCACGTTCAAGGCCAAGGGCCTGATCGGGGACGATCATCCGCTCGGTTGTGGCGTGCTCGGCCGGTCGGGCACACCGGTCGGGTCGGCCGTGATGGGCCGCAGCGACTTGTTGCTCGTCCTCGGAGCATCGTTCTCCAATCACACGGGGATCTCGACGAAGAAGCCGACGATCCAGGTGGACTTCGACCGCATGATGCTCGGCAAGTTCCATCCGGTGACCGTGGCGCTGTGGGGCGAGATCGGCCGCACCTTGGCGCTCATGCAGGAGCACCTTCCGGCGACGTCGCGTCCCGAGCTGCGGGAAGACCTGGCGGCACGGTGGGCGGCGTGGCGAGCCGAGAAGACGCGGCGCCGGGAGTACGAGGACGCCAAGGGCCGGATGCACCCTGCTCTGCTGTTCGATGCGCTCGGGTCGCTCGTTGCTCCCGATGCCGTGATTCCCGTCGACGTCGGCAACAACACGTATGCCTTCGGCCACTACTTCGAGTGCCGCGGCGACCAGGACATCATCATGTCCGGATACCTCGGGTCGATCGGCTTCGCCCTCCCGGCTGCACTCGGGGCGTGGGCGGCCACCAGAGGGTCCCGCCAGATCGTCTCGATCTCGGGCGACGGAGGGCTCGGTCAGTACCTCGCCGAGTTCACGACGGCCGTCAAGTACGGCATGGAGATCACCCACGTCGTGCTGAACAACGACGAGCTCGCCAAGATCAGCCGGGAGCAGGTGGGGGCGCTGCGTCCGGTATGGCAGACGTCGCTCGTCAACCCGGACTTCGGCAAGTTCGCCGAGCTGTGCGGCGGGCGCGGCTTCACCGTGACCGACGCCACCGACCTGGGAGATGCGCTGCGCGAGGCGCTGGCGGTGACCGGCGGACCCAGCCTCGTGGAAGTCAGGTCATCCGGACGCTGGGTCTGACGGCTGCCGCGTCACGGCCGTGGGCGGAGACCTTTCGTTGCCACGGCCAGCCGTTGCTGGAGCACGGACCCCGCTCCGTCGTTCTCGGCCGGGGACTGCCAGAGCCACAGCGGCGTGACCAGGAAGACCACTGCCAGGGCGAGCACGGCGCTCGACCCGAGCAGGTAGACGGTGGTCAGGCCGATCTCGTCGGCGAGCCAGCCTCCGATGGCGGCGCCCAGCGGGATGAACAGGTATGCGATCGTGCGCGACGCCGCAGTCACCCTCCCGAGCATCGGCTCGGGCGTGAGCCGCTGGCGCAACGTCGAGAACGACACGTTGATCCAGCCGATGCCCGTCAGCGCCAGCGCTGCCGGGAACACCGCCCAGAACGTCGTCAGCCTGCTGACGACCACGAAACCGCCGCCCATGAGGATCATGCCGATGACGTACATCCGCCCGAGCGGTATCCGCTTGGCGAGCCGCGGGGCGAAGGCGACCCCGAGCGAGCCGATGGCCGCCTGCAAGGCGATGAAGAGCCCAACCTCCGCCTGCTCGACGAACAGCCACTCGAGCCAGGTCGGGACCTGGACCATCCCGGCGAGCCGGTCCGAGACGAAGAGGATGAGCAGAGCCTCGAGCGGTGCGAAGACGAAGTTGATGACAGCCGCCCCGATCGTGGCCCATCGCAGATGCCGGTCCCGGCTCAAGAACCGGAGCCCGGCGCGGAGGGCCGAGGCGAACGTCTCCTTGACCGGCTCGGGGCGGGCGTGCAGCTCCCTGATCCTCAGCAACAGCAGCGCCGAGACCCCGAACGTCGCCGCGTTCACCCCGAACGCCAGCGGGAACCCTCCGCTACTCGCCACGAGGAGCCCGCCGATGGCCGGTCCGATCGAGAAGGCGACCGTGCGCGCCAGTGACAACCGCGAGTTGGCGTCGACGAGCATCGACCGCCCGACGACGGCCGGGAGCAGTGACTGAAGCCCCGAGTCGAAGAACGTCGTCATCGTTCCGACCAGGAAGGCGGCGGCCAGCACCGTCCACACCTCGAGGGAGTCGCCCGCCGACCCGAAGGCGAGGCCCACGAACACTCCTGCCCTGACCAGGTCGGCGAGGATCAGGATGCGCTTGATCCGGTAGCGGTCGAGCAGGACTCCCGCCGCGAAACCGAAGAAGAGGAGCGGGAGGGTCTCGGCAGCCGCCGTCAGACCCAGATCGATGGCACGACCCGTCAACTCGAGGACGAAGAACGGCACGGTGACGAAGGCGATGTAGTCGCCGAGGAGCGACACGGACTGGCCCGCCACGATCGGGTACAGGTTGAGCCTGGCGCGACTGTGCTCTCGGATGGCGTCGACTTCCGACGAGTGCACCGGTCTCATCGGGCGTGATGCTACTGCGTCGTCCCTGCGGAGCCGACCACGCTCAGTGGCCTCGCGACATCGCTACGCGCTTCCGTCCCGCACCGGGCCGCCGCAGCCGGACGGCGGCGTGACCCGATGGGGTAGCCTCGAAGGCGCAAGCCGGCGACCGGAGCGATGTCATGGCCAACCCGACGGAGATCCCGCAACTCGTCTCCGAGTTCGTGGAGATGTCGAAGGCGTATCTCGTCCAGGAGACGATCGAACCGGCCAAGAACCTCGGAAGGCTGGCCGGTTTCTCCTTCGGGGCCGCCGTCTGCTGGTCGCTCGCCGCCCTACTCCTCACCATCGCCGTGCAGCGTTGGATCGTCGAGGCGTTGCCGGAAGGCGCCAACTGGTCGGCACTCGGGTACCTGGCAACGGTGGCTGCGCTCGTCGTGGTGGCGGCACTTGTGGTGTCGCTGGCCGCCAGATCCTCGAAAGGGGGGACGTGACCGTGGCAATTCAACGTGCCGACCTCGAGGCGAAGCTGCGCGAGATCGACGAGATCGTCAGCGAGACGAAGTCCCAAGCGAAGCAGACGGGGACCGTGGTGGCGGTCGCCATCGTCGTCGCGGTGGCGCTCGCCTATCTCGTCGGCAGGAGGAAAGGCAAGCGTGCCGGGGGCGCCCGGGTCGAGGTGTATCGACTCAAATGAACCGGTACCTGACGTTCGGGCTGCGTCAACTCTTCGGCGGGGCGAGGCGAGGTCAGCCGTATGTGGCCGGGCTCGGCGCCGCCATCGCGCTCGTGTCCTGGCTTCGTGAGCGTTCCGCCATCGATGGGAGCCCGATCTACAGGCGCACCCTGCGTGAGGGTGAGGCGGTGACGATCAGGCTGCTGCGCGGCGAGGCGATCATGGACGAGACCGTGGTGGAGGGCTGAATGTTCCGGCATCGCGAGCAGATGATCAAGATCATCGCCCTCGTCGTCGTCGTGGGGCTGGTCCTCACGATGCTCGCCACCGTCGTAGCCGTCCTCTCGAGCTGAGTTGTTCGCACCGGGCGATCCCTGCCTCCTCTTCGACGCCAAGGGTCGTACCTACCTGATCGAGCTGCGCCCCGGCGGCGACTTCCAGTACCACAGGGGCTCGGTCTCCCACGACGCCATCATCGGCTCGCCGGAGGGGTCATCGTTCGAGTCGACGCTCGGCTCGCGTCTCGTAGCGCTCAAGCCGCGGCTCGCCGACTACGCCCTCAAGATGAGCAGGGGCGCCGCCGTCGTGTACCCCAAGGACGCCGCCGCCATGGTGATGTGGGCCGACATCGCCCCCGGCCTCACCGTCCTCGAGGCCGGCACCGGTTCAGGGGCGCTCGCCATGGTCCTGGCACGCGCCGTCGGGCCGGCCGGGAAGGTCGTGAGCGTCGAACGACGCCAGGACCACGCCGCCATCGCCCACAAGCGGATCGTCGGGTTCTTCGGAGAGATCCCGTCACAGCTCGAGCTGCGCCTCGGTGAGGTCGAGGACCACATCGCCGACGTGGCGCCCGACCGGGTCGTGCTCGACGTCCCCGAGCCATGGCACTCCGTCGCCCCGGCCGTCGAGCATCTTCGGCCGGGCGGGATCTTCTGCTGCTACGTCCCGACCGTTCCCCAGGTCCAAGAGGTGCGCCAGGCGATGGCCGACTCGAAACGCTTCCACGAGGCGCAGACCCTCGAGGTGCTCGAGCGCGAGTGGGTCATCGAGGGCCGTTCGGTCCGCCCCAGCCACCGCATGCAGGCCCACACCGGCTTCATCACGGTCGGCCGACTCGTCCAGCCGTGAGGGCCGCGCCGCCCCCCGAATCGGTCGTAACCCTTGAACACGCCTCTGCCTACACTGCGAAGCAGGTCCTGAAGGTAGGCGGTCGGGACGCCGATAGAGCGCAAAAGGAGGCTTGTGACTCGTGGACCAGCACGGTGAAGCCCAGGAGCTGAGAGCGACCGTCAGGATGCTCGAAGAGGAAGTGGCCGTCCTTCGCCGCCGCCTCCAGGACGCTCCCCGCCGTGTCAGGGTCCTCGAGGAGCGATTGCTCGAGACCAAGAACAAGCTGTCGCAAGCCGCCTCGCAGAATCAGAAGCTCTCGACGGCTCTCGAGGAGACCCGCGAGCAGCTCGCCCTCCTCCGTGAGGAAGTCGAGAAGCTCACGTCGCCGCCGAACCCGTTCGGCACGATCCTCGGCATCAACGAGGACGGGACTGCCGACGTCTTCACGTCCGGCAGGAAGCTGCGGGTGAACGTCGAGCCGAACCTCGAGATCAAGGCGCTCGAGCTCGGCCAGGAGGTCCTGCTCAACGAGGCGTACAACGTGATAGACGTCCGCGACTTCGACCCCGTCGGCGAGGTGGTCACGGTCAAGGAGATCCTCCCGGAGTCGCGGATCATCGTCACCGGAAGGGCAGACGAGGAGCGGGTCGTCGAGCGAGCAGCGCCGCTCATGGGCGAGCACATCCGCATCGGCGACCACGTGCGCATGGATCCGAAGACCGGGCTGGTCTTCGAGAAGCTGATCCGCCCCGAGGTGGAGGAGCTCATCCTCGAGGAGGTTCCCGACGTCACCTACGAGGACATCGGTGGGCTGAGCGAGCAGATCGAGGCGATCCAGGACGCCGTCGAGCTGCCATACATGTACAAGGAGCGGTTCGCCGAATACGACCTCGCTCCGCCGAAGGGCGTCCTGCTGTACGGGCCGCCGGGCTGCGGCAAGACGCTCATCGCCAAGGCCGTCGCCAACAGCCTCGCCAAGGCCGTCGGCCGCAAGGAAGGCAACGAGGACATCCGCTCGTACTTCCTCAACATCAAGGGCCCGGAGCTCCTCAACAAATACGTCGGTGAGACCGAGCGCCAGATCCGGCTCATCTTCCAACGCGCCAAGGAGAAGGCGAGCGAGGGCGTTCCGGTGATCGTGTTCTTCGACGAGATGGACTCGCTGTTCCGGACGCGTGGGACGGGCGTCTCTTCCGACGTCGAGTCGACCATCGTGCCGCAGCTCCTCTCGGAGCTGGACGGCGTCGAGACGCTGCGCAACGTCATCGTCATCGGCGCATCGAACCGCGAGGACCTCATCGACCCGGCCATCCTCCGCCCCGGGCGCCTCGACGTGAAGGTGAAGATCGAGAGACCGGATCGCGACGCCGCCCGCCAGATCTTCCGGATCTACCTCACGTCGGAGCTGCCATACGCCGAAACCCTGCTCTCCGGCCACGGCGGGGACAAGAGCGTCATGCTCGAGGCGCTCCTCGACATGCTGGTCGACCACATGTACGACACCTCAGACGCCAACCGATTCCTCGAGGTGACGTACGCCAACGGCGATCGCGAGGTTCTCTACTTCAAGGACTTCTCGAGCGGGGCGATGATCGAGAACATCGTGCGCAGGGCCAAGAAGGACGCCATCAAGCGAGAGATCAGCGGCGAGCCCGAGGGGCTCTTGGCCGAGGACCTCCTGTCGGCCGTCACCCAGGAGTTCCGGGAGCACGAAGACCTGCCGAACACCACCAATCCGGACGACTGGGCGAGGATCTCCGGTAAGAAGGGCGAACGCATCGTCTACGTCCGGACGCTGATCGAGGGCGAGACCGAGCATCGGACGATCGAGGCCGTCACCCCCGGCCAGTATCTGTGACCGGGACACAGCGTGGCGCAGCATAAGGTCCTCGGTACCGAGACCGAATATGGGATCACGGTCCGCCATCAGCACGACTTCAACCCCGTGCTGGCCTCGAGCACGATCATCAACTCGTACGCCGGTGAGCGCGCCAGGATCCAGTGGTCGTTCGACGAGGAGTCACCCGGGCGAGACGCGCGGGGCTTCGGCTTCGAGGACTCGATGCCGACGGAGCTCGAGACGGGACTCGTCAACGTGGTGCTGACCAACGGCGCCCGGCTCTACGTCGACCACGCCCACCCCGAGTACTCGACGCCCGAGTGCTACGACCCCCTCGAGGCGGCCCTGTACGACAAGGCCGGCGAGGTCGTCATGGCCCGGGCGGTGGCGTCTGTGCGATCGATCATGCCGCCCGAGGAGCGGATGTTCATCCACAAGAACAACAGCGACGGCAAGGGCAACTCCTACGGGTCGCACGAGAACTACCTCATCCCGCGCGACGTTCCGTTCGGGGACATCGTGAAGGCGATGACCGGGTTCTTCGTGACGCGCCAGATCTTCACGGGGGCGGGCAAGGTCGGAGCCGAGAACGGCAGACCCGAGGTCGGCTATCAGGTGTCGCAGCGCGCCGACTTCTTCGAGGAGGAGGTCGGGCTCGAGACCACCCTGAAGCGGCCGATCATCAACACCCGCGACGAGCCGCACGCCGACTCGACGAAGTACCGCCGGCTCCACGTGATCATCGGCGACGCCAACCTGTCGGAGACCCAGACGTTCCTCAAGCTCGGGTCGACGGCGCTCGTCCTGCACGCCCTCGACGAGCACGCTCTCCCGGAGCATCTGGTGCTCGCAGAGCCGGTGCCCACCGTGTGGAAGGTGAGCCACGACACGACCCTTGGCTACGTCTTCAAGCTGGACGACGGCAGGACGATGACGGCGCTCGAGGCACAGTGGCAGTACCTCGAGTGGGCGACCAAGTACCTCCACGGCAGCGATCTCGACTCGGTGTTCGCCGATGTCGTGACGCTGTGGGAGCAGGTGCTCGGCGATCTCGAGATCGACCCGCTCCGCACGGCAGACCGGCTCGACTGGACCGCCAAGCTGCGCCTCCTCGAGGGCTTCATCGCACGCGACGGGCTCGAGTGGAACGACCCGAAGTTGCGCCTCCTCGACCTGCAATACCACGACGTCGATCCCGAGCGAGGCCTGTACCACCGTCTCGTCCGCAACCGCAGGATGGAGCGACTGTTCACGGACGAGGAGGTGGCGAAGGCGGTCCGCAGGCCCCCCGAGCGCACCAGGGCCTACTTCCGGGGAGAGTGCGTTGCCCGCTTCCGCGAGTCGTTGGTCGCTGCCAACTGGGACTCGCTCGTGTTCGACGTGGGCGAGGACGCCTTGAAGCGGGTGCCTATGATGGAGCCCCTACGCGGTACGAAGGCCCTCGTAGGGAGCCTCCTCGAAGCCTCGGAGACTCCGGCCGACCTGCTGCGATCACTCGGAGGAGATCATGGCTGAACAAGAACGCAAACAGACCCGATCACAGGACGCCGACGCCGAAACGGTCGAAGCGGACGAGGCCGTCACTGCCCAGGGAGACGAGCTCACCGAGCGAATCGACGACCTGCTCGAGGAGATCGACTCGGTCCTCGAGGAGAACGCCGAGGAGTTCGTGAAGAACTACGTGCAGAAGGGCGGGGAGTGACGTCGGACCGGGCGAAGGAAGATCCACTTGTATTCGGCACGGTCGTACCCGACGCCAGCTTCCTCTCGCTGCTGACCGTCCGCGGCATGGCTCCTGCTTGGAAGATCGAGGCCGGCGGGCACATCGAGGTCCCTGAAGCCACCACCGTCTTGGCGCTCAACTACGGCGAAGGCGTCGTGATGGCGGGCGACAGGCGCGCCACCGCGGGCAACGTGATCGCTCACAAGCGCGTCAAGAAGGTGTACCCGGCGGATGAGTACTCGGCCGTCGCCATCTCGGGCACGGCAGGCTTGGCGATCGAGCTCATCAAGCTGTTCCAGACGGAGCTCGAGCACTACGAGAAGATCGAGGGCACCAGGCTCAGCCTCGAAGGCAAGGCGAACTATCTCGCCAGGCTGGTCCGCAATCACCTCCCTCTCGCCTTCCAGGGGCTAGCCGTCGTCCCGCTGTTCTGCGGGTTCGACGAGGTGGAGGGGCGAGGCAAGCTGTTCACGTTCGACGTCGTCGGAGGCCGCTACGAGGAGCAGGACTACGCGACGACCGGCTCGGGCGGCGCCGAGGCGAAGTCGTTCCTGAAGTCGGCCTATCGGGAGGGGCTCGGCGAGAACGATGCTCTCGAGATCGCCGTCGAAGCCCTGGTGGCTGCCGCAGAGGAGGACACGGCGACCGGAGGCCCGGACCTGCGGCGCCGCATCTACCCGAACGTCGTCACGGTGACGACCGAGGGCTACAAGGAGGTCCCCGACGAGGTGATCGCAGGGATCGCCCAAGTCGTCGTGGACGGCCGGCCATGACCGTACCGTACTGGGTGCCCACCGAGCAGCTCGTCAAGGACAAGGCCGATTTCGCCAGGAAGGGCATCGGCCGTGGCAAGCCGATCGTCGTCATGGAGTACGAGAACGGGATCCTCATCGTCGGCGAGAACCCGAGCGGGTCGCTCCACAAGATCGGCGAGGTCTACGACCAGATCGCCTTCGCAGGCGTCGGGCGGGTGAACGAGTTCGAGACCCTCCGGGTCGGCGGCATCCGCTACGCAGACGTCAAGGGCTACTCGTACGGACGGATGGACGTGACCGCCAAAGGCTTGGCGTACGCCTACTCCCAGACGCTCGGGCAGATCTTCACCCACGACGTCAAACCGTACGAGATCGAAGTCCTCGTCGCCGAGGTCGGGGGCGAGGATCGGTCGAACGAGTTGTACCGAGTGCAGTTCGACGGAACCCTGCAGGACATCGACAGCTTCGGGGCGATGGGCGCCAACCAAGACCAGCTCACCTCGGCCCTCTCCGAGCACTTCGATCCGACCTCGACCCTGGCGGTGGCCGTAGCCCAGGCAGCAGTCGTGATCGAGTCGGCGGAGAGCCGCGAGATCCCGGCGGACGACTGGGAGGCTGCCGTGCTCGACCGGACCCTGGGGCGCCGCAAGTTCCGTCGCCTGACTCCCGACGAGATCGCGGCGGCCCGCAGCTGAAGAGTCAGTACATCCTGAGGATGCGGGCGACTACGAGCATCACCAGGATCACGCCGAGGATCAATGCGACCAGCCGGAACTCGGCGGGCATCCCGTCGTGCAGCCGAACGGTGTCGGGGTCGGCCGGAGCCAGTGCGTCGCGGGTCTCGGCATCGAGCATGATCTCGGCGGCCTCCGCCAGCCGGTCGCTCGACACCCACAGCTCGGACCTGGCGAGATCGCCGACGGTCACCGGGTAGGGGCCGAGCGCTGCGCTGTGGACGCGCACCTCGATTCCTTCCGAGCGGAGGCGGGCCGCCAGCACGTTGGCAACCGTGACGTCACCGACCGTGGTGAGCCGCTGGAAGTGCGCAGGGCGCTCGCGCGTGGTCACTGCGAGGACGTTAATCGGGACGCGGCTCTGCTGGGACCGCGGCGCCGCAATCCCCTCCGCACGGCATTTTCGTGCGAGAGCGCGAAGCTCTAACGTTCCGGCATGGAGAGCATCACCGAGTTCCAATGGAAGGGTCGCCTAGGTCCGCTCGACCTGGCTCTCTCGGACAAGACCTTCGCCCCGTCCACGATCTCGTCGATGTTGGCGGAGGCGATGGTGATCGGCGACGGAGACGTCGTCATCGACGTGGGGTGCGGTTCCGGCATCCTGGCGATCATCGCCGCCAAGCTCGGCGCCGGCCACGTCTACGGGGTCGACCAGGCTGAAGACGTCGTCGAAGTGGCCACATCGAACGCCGTCCGCCACGGCGTCGCCGACATGACGACGTTCATGCGAGGGGACCTGTTCGACCCGCTCCCGCTCGACCTCAAAGCGGATGTGATCATCGGGGACGTGTCGGGCATCCCGGACCTCATCGCACTCGAGAGCGGCTGGTTCCCGAGCGGGTACGGAGGGGGTCCCAGCGGGAGCGAGCTCCCGATCAGGATGCTCGAGCGCGCCAAGCAGTGGCTCACCCCGAAGGGCAAGCTGTTCCTCCCGACGGGCACGCTCCAGGACGAGAACGCCATCCTCCGCGCCGCCAAGAACATGTTCAGCAGCCTGACGCAGATCACGGAGCGCCGCATCCCCTTGCCGGCAGCCCTCGCCGAGAGCGCCGCCGTCCGCAAGCTCGTGCAGGACAAGATCGTCCAGCTCACCGAGAAGGGCTCGCGGGCCTTGTGGATGGCGAGGGTCTGGGAGTGCACCACTTGACGCCGAGGTTCGACACCCCCGGTTGTAGCCTGTCTGGGTGAAACGGCGCATATTCGGCATCGAGAACGAATACGGGGTCACCTGCACGCTCCGAGGCCAGCGCCGCCTCTCGCCTGACGAGGTCGCCAGGTATCTCTTCCGCAGGGTCGTGAGCTGGGGCCGGTCGTCGAACGTGTTCCTCGAGAACGGCGCTCGGCTGTACCTCGACGTCGGCAGCCACCCGGAGTACGCCACGCCGGAGTGCGACAGCCTCTACGACGTCGTTCGCCACGACAAGGCGGGGGAGCGGATCCTCGAGGGCCTGCTCCGTTCGGCCGAGGGGCGTCTCGAGGAAGAGGGCATCAGAGGCCAGATCTACCTCTTCAAGAACAACACCGACTCGGCGGGAAACTCATACGGCTGCCACGAGAACTACCTCGTCGGCCGGCAAGGCGACTTCCAGCGCATCATCGACACCTTGATCCCGTTCTTCGTCACCCGTCAGATCTACGCGGGGGCCGGCAAGCTCCTCCAGACCGCCAGAGGCACCGTCTTCTGTCTCGCCCAGAGGGCCGAGCACATCTGGGAAGGCATCTCTTCGGCGACAACGCGCAGCCGGCCCATCATCAACACCAGGGACGAACCGCACGCCGACGCCGAGCGCTACCGCAGGCTGCACGTCATCGCAGGTGACTCGAACATGTCCGAGTACATCACGTACGTCAAGGTCGGGACGACGGCGGCACTGCTCCAGATGCTCGAGGACGACGTCGTCTTCCGAGACCTGTCACTCGAGAATCCCATCAGGGCGATCAGGGAGATCTCGCACGACGTCACGTGCAGGCGCCGAGTCCGCCTCGCCAACGGGAGGGAGCTGTCGGCGCTCGACGTGCAGTGGGAGTACCTCGAGAGGGCGATGCGATACGCCAGGACCACCGGCTTCCCTCCGGAGGTGGAACGGGCGGTCGGCATGTGGGAATCGCTGCTCACGGGGCTCGAGAAGGACCCGATGTCGCTGCATCGCGAGTGCGACTGGGTGGCGAAGTACCGGCTCATCGAGGAATACCGGGCGCGCCATCAGCTCTCGCTGTCCTCGCCGAAGCTGGCGCTCGTCGACCTCACGTATCACGACGTCACGCGAGATCGCGGGCTGTATTACATGCTCGAGCATCGCGGGATGGTGGAGCGGGTCGTGACCGACCGCGACATCGCCACCGCGATGACGGAACCTCCCGCGACGACGCGGGCGAAGCTTCGCGGCGACTTCATCAAGGCTGCCAAGGCCCGCAAGCGGGACTTCACGGTCGACTGGGTGCACCTCAAGCTGAACGACCAGGCGCAGCGGACAGTGCTCTGCAAGGACCCGTTCCGTGCGGTGGACGAGCGGGTCGAGAAGCTCATCGCAAGCCTCTGAGCGCTCGGTACTTCCCGGCGCCGACCAGACTGGCGCCCATGCGCGCCTCGACTCGGCTCGCAGGATGGCTCGTCACCGTGCTACTCGTAGCGACGGGGTGCACGAGCGACCCGGCGGCAACCACGACCCGTGCCGCGTTTCGGCCACCCTCCGAGCTGATCCCTCCGGCGGAGCCGGCCCTGGAGCTCGCCACCGAGGCGTGCGTGCCAATAACCTTCGTCGTCGTCGACACTGCTCTGGCGTGGCCGTTCGGCGACCTCCGGCCATGCCCGTCGGCGCGCGTGTGGATCGACGGTCGCTACGAGGTCGGGCTCGTCGACTTCCCGAGCGCCACCGTGCCCGACATGACGGTTGCCGTCGGGACGCTCGACGCCGAGGGCATCAGGCAGCTTTCGAGCCTGGTGGACGATCCGAGCCTCGCCGCAGTGGCCGAAGCGGACGCGACCACCTGTGCCGAGCCGGCGAATGGGATCGTCGTGCAGTACCGGGTCGCCACGCCCGACGGGCAGGTGACGCTGCGGACGTGCTCGGGCTCCGACGTGGGTGAGCTGCACGCTCTCGCCCGCAACGTGGTCTCTGCGGTGGTGCACCCGAACCGGACCATGTTCGCCACCCGGACCGGGGAGGTCGATGCGGTCACTCGGCCGCGCAATGTCCTCGAAGCCGGCGGCGTGCTGGTCGACGCCCGGGTGATGGCCGCGACAGGCGACCACATCGCCATCGAGGTGAGCGGCGTCCGTGTCGGCAAGGGGAAGTCACTCGTCGGCACGACGCTCCGGGTTCCGTTCCATACGCCTTACGAGGGGCATCTCGAGGACGACGCCTTCGATCGACTCCAGCGGGGCGACGCCGTCGTGGCGCTCGTCGACAAGCACCGGCGGGTTCGCCTCATCGGCCTCGTAGAGGGCGACGATCTCGTCGACCTGTCGTCGGCGGACGTCACATTCGGGCTCGGCCACGTCATGGCCATCGCCATCGAGCACGGCGGCCCAGCCGGCGGCGCCGATGGGTCGGCGTGCCGGTTCGGCGCGTTCGCCGTCGAGGCGGCGACCGCGACAACCGCGATCGGCAGGCTCGACGAGCTGGCCGCGGCGGGCCGCAGGTACTCGCTGCGTCTCGAGGCGAAACGGGACTACGAGCGGCGGAGGAGCGTGCGTACGACCGAGGTCGAGTACTCCGGCAAGCCGGGCGGCCTCCATGCGTTGTTCATCGATCGACAGGGGCTGATGGGCGTCGTGACCGCGAAGGCCGGCCGGCAGGGAGTAGTGCGGCTTCCGCGGCCGGACCCCGGATCGAAGGTGAGGGTCTGGCTCGTCGAGCAGGCCAGCGTCGAGCCGTGCCACCCCTGGGAGTTGGCTCCCACGGTGGCCGAGGTCGGGTTCGAGTTCGTGACGATCCCGGCGGGCGAGCTGGCGCCGGGCAGAACGATGAGGATCGACATCCGGGACGGGACGTGGCGTTCAGGTGACCGGGAAAGGTAACTTGAGCCACCTTGCCACGTGTCTGTCACGGATCGTCGAACTGAGGTGGGACGAGGCGCCGCCGCTGGGGTGGCGACTCCGGGTCGAGGGTGTAACCCCTCGTGTGGATCACGACGTGGTGGTGGTACCAGCAGACCGTCGTCAAGTTGTCGGCATCGTGGCTTCCGCCGCCGGCCCACGGGATCACGTGGTGGGGCTGCAAGCGGTAGCGGGATCCGCAGCCGTCGATGGTGCATCCCTGGTCTCGGTTCAGCACGAAGTCGCGGATGGCGGGCGGGATGGCGCGATTGCCGTCGGTGACGGTGACCGGCCTTCCGGCATCGACGCCGACGACTTTCACGGTGCCGGTGCACAGCAGCTCTTCGAGCGTGGCAGGGCCGACCGGGAGCCCGGTGGTTGCCGTCACTGAGCCCGCCTCCCCACCCGTTCGCGCTGCCAGCTCGGCGTCGACGAACACCGTGACGGACGGGGCCGTCGTCGCGGTGACGGGCGCCTCGAGGTCGAGGGAGTCTTGGCAGATCGACACCAGGGCGTCGGCGAGTCGGGCCCCCAACGCCTCACGGACTGCATCGGGCGACCGCGGGAGCTCGTCGGCGCGCTGAAACAGTGCCTTCTCGAGGACCGTGAAATCGACGGCGGGCAATTCGAACCAACCCGTCCCGGTCATTCCGCCGAGCGAAGGCTGAAGGCGCAGATGACGCCGCTCAGACGCTTCACGCTCGTCTGCACGCCTGTGCCGACGATGCCTCCCCGCCAACCGCCACACCCCGGCGACGTCGAATCCGTTGGACAGCTCTATGGCTTCGGCTGACGCTCCGCTGTTTCGGAGCGTGGCGGTGGCGACGGCACGATCCGTCGACACCTCGCCGGTCGCCACCGCAGCCCCGAGGTCGGGATGCTGGGCGAGGAGGCGGGTGGCACGCATGACGTTGCCGGCCGTGTCCGGATGCAAGTCGAGGCGAGCCGTGATCCAATCCTTCATCGATCGAGCTCCGTCGATCGTCGTCACGCCGGCCGCTTCGAGCTGGCGCAGCGTGGCGACCTGGACCACTCGGAGCCGGTCGATGAGGCGCTCGCAAGCGATGAGCCGCTGCTCGAGGGCGTCGATCGACTCGGCGGCGGACGAGGTGCCCGTATCGGGACCGGCTCCGCCGATCATCGCCGATGGTTCCAAAAGCTGTTCCATCACCGCAAAGTAACGCTCCCATGTGACAGAAACCGATCGAAGGCCCTCGGAGCCGCGAAAACTTCTTCCAGCGTCCATCGCTAGATATCGTTAAAGTGCGTCGGGGTCACGAAGGGGAGATACGTGAACAGGACCGCGGCTGCGATCGGCTTCGTCGCCGTGCTGCTGGCGGCCCTGATCACCGTGCTCGTCATCGACGGTGGCGACGATCCGGTTGCGGCTCCCACCACGACAGCGCCGCCCACCTCCAGCGCCCCGCAGAGCACGACCTCGCCGACCACGACCACCACCCCGCCGACCACGACGGCGCCGCCCGCGGACCGCGAGGCCGAGATCGAGGAGATCATGACCTTCGTGGAGCTTCGGATGTGGCAGGCCGTCGAGGCTGGAGACATCGAGCTCCTCGGGACGCTGCTGGGCGATCCGTTCAACTATGAGCCACTAGCTGAGGCGGCGGGTGACTCGGGGCGTTACTTCAGTCAATCTCCGAGTACGTCCAATTTCGAGTTGAGGGTCGACGAGATCCTCCTCGATCGCGAGGATTGTCTTGTGGCCCGGGTGACCGAGGATCCGCGCCCGTTTCTCGTCGATGGCCAGGTTGACACGCTCATCGCCGTGCTCTGGCCTCGACTTGAGAT
>DASWKR010000068.1 GCA_036396535.1 Acidimicrobiia bacterium
ATCCCCCGGTTCCCGGGGGATCGACGAGCGCCGCAGGCCGAGTCGAGGGGGCCCCACCCAACCCCAAGCCACCCCCTCGGCTCGGGTCGCGAAGCGACCACTCGCCGGTCCCCCGCAGAGCGGGAGACAGCGTCAGAAGCCGCCACCACCACACCGCGAGCCCACAACCCCAAGCCACCCCCTCGGTTCGGGTCGCGAAGCGACCACTCGCCGGTCCCCCGCAAAGCGGGAGACAACGTCAGAAGCCGCCACCACCACACCGCGAGCGCCCACAACACCGCGAAGCCCCCACGCGCAATCCCCCGGTCCCCGGGGGATCGACGAGCGCCGCAGGCCGAGTCGAGGGGGCCCACCAATCCCGCGGATCAGCGGTGGTTCACCATTCGCAGTTGCCTCGGTAGTCGACTTGGACCACGGGATGGCCGCTGCTCTCGATGTCGACGGGGATGAGGCAGGCTGTGATCGTTCCGTCTGGCGCGACGATCGCCTGGGCGATGGCAGTCTTCGACCCGGCGCTCGAGAGGCGCGGCCAGATGAAGTTGCCGAGACTCCAAGCGACGGGCTTGCCGTCGATGAGCTCGAGGGGCTGGAGGCGATGGGGGTGATGCCCGAAGATGATGTCCGCCCCGGCCTCGACCATGGCGTTGGCCCTCTCGATGTCCTCCTGGCGGGGCTGCAGGTCGAGTTCGACACCCCAATGGACCGTGACGACCACGAGGTCTGCCAGTTGTGCCGCGTCGGCCACGACTCGCGCCATCAGCTCGATGTCGTCACCGCTCGCCATTCCGGCGTCATCCTCGGTAGCAACCCAATCGGGCCACGGCACCACGCCGCCAAAGCCGATGACGGCGATCTTCCAGCCGTTGATCTCGAACAGAGCAGGCCGAGTCGCCTCTGCGACGGTCCGGCCGACGCCGACCGGCTCGATGCCGGCGGCCTCGACGTTCGCCTTGGTGTCGAGCAGGGCCTCCTCGCCGTAGTCGGCGCCGTGGTTGTTGGCGAGATTGGCCACCTCGACGCCCGCCTCCCTGGCGATCGGGAGCGCCGCGATGTCACAGTTGAAGTTGAACAGCTCCTTGACCGGAGCGCCGAGGGTCGTGGCGGCACATTCGAGGTTCACGATCGTCAGGTCGTCGTCCAAGAAGATGTCCTGGAGGCCCGAGAAGGCGTATTCGTATCCCTCTGCCTGGAAGGCGGGAATGTACCCGGGATCCAGGTTGGTGTCGCCGACGCCGCTTATCACGAGGCGTCCCTTCGGCGCCGCGGTCGTCGTCGTCTCGGGTGGTGAGGTCGTCGTCGGCGGCGCCGTCGTCGTGGCCGCTCGAGCCGCAGTCGTGTCCGCCGAGAGCGGCGTGAGGCTCGATGGGGGCGCCTCCTCGGCACGCGCCGCCGCGTCCAGCTCGACTCCGCTGCAAGCCGACACGACGAGCAGCAGCCCCGCAAGGGCCGCCAAGCCGCTGGCACGCATCACCCGCTCGAAGATAGGCGGATCGTGTCGCTACCGGTGGACATCCCGACAGGTGTCGAACTACCATCTGACTCGACCGGACACGAAGGTCTTCGGACTGGAACACGAGGTCGTCGAGACGCTCTTCGGAGCGGATCGATCGAGCGGCTCGCAAGGGCCGCTCACAGGAGAGGCCCTGGAGGCGGCAACGTCGACGGGGCTTCTCCGCGTCTACGCAGCTTCGCGGGCAGGGTCGGGGAGCCGCCCGGAAGCGATGACGTGCTCCCGCGTCGGGCGCGAGAGCACGAACCCGACGCCGGCGAGACCGACGGCGACGACGACAACGGCGATGACCGGCTT
The DNA here is from genome assembly GCA_036396535.1 of Acidimicrobiia bacterium. Classification (NCBI taxonomy): domain Bacteria; kingdom Bacillati; phylum Actinomycetota; class Acidimicrobiia; species Acidimicrobiia bacterium. Next base: position 1,808 of record DASWKR010000068.1, read on the forward strand.
ACTCCCGAGCAGGACGGCAGACAGCCCGACACTCGAAGCGATGAGGACTACAACGAGCACTTTGACGCGTCGTGGAATCCCGTAGCCGGCCTTGTATTCACGAAGCTGTCGACCGAACAACCTGTTCTCGAGCATCCAGCCATGCATCCGCTCGCTCGACAGCGAGAAGAAGTACAAGGCGATGAGGAGGTTGACGGTCCCCGGCAGCCCCGGCATGAAGTAGCCGGCGATACCGAGCCCGAGGAAGACGAAGCCGACCGCCCCGTAGATCGTACGGAGCGTGCGACTGCGACTCAGTCTGACCTGCGGCTCCACCGTGCCGACGTTAGGACGGGGTCGCGTCGATGAATACGACACCGAGTCGGAAACGCCCGGCGATGCCGGACTCGGTGTCGCCTGGTTCGGCCTCCCGCGAGGTCGCCGACATCGGTGCGAAAGGGCCCAAGGGCGGCGGAGATGCTGCCGATGAACTCTCCATGGCCGGCCAGGGGCGGATGGTGACGCGACCGATTGCGCAAGACGACGCTGGAGCGCGCCACCGGTGAGCGACTTCGGGGGACGCATCGACCGGATGATCGAGCAACGCAAGCTCGATGACGCGGCCCCGCTGTGCCGCAAGGCGATCCAGGCCGAACCGGCGGTCGCCGATCACCGCTGCAGGATGGCCCTCACGGAGCTGCTGCGTGGCCATTGGGATGCCGCCATCCGTAGCGCAGACGCCGCCATCGCCATCGACCCGCGCTGTGAGTGGGCGTACCGGCTGCGCGCCAAGGCACTGCTGGCGAAGGGATGGAAGCACGACGCCCTCTTCTCGGCTCGCATAGCGGCCGGGCTGCGACCGGACGAGCGGATGTCGCAGGAGACGCTGGTCGACGTGCTGCTCGAGCACGACATGCTCGACGCCGCGGCCGCAGCTGCCGATCGCGCCGTCGAGCTCGGACCCGACTGCGTAACGGCACTCAAGCGACGCGCCCGGGTCCATGCTCGGCGACGGGAACTGGACGACGCCGAGCGGGACGCCAGGCGAGCACTCGAGATCGATCCAGGCCACTCGCCGGCAGCGGCGATCCTCGGGGAGGTCGAAGCGGCGCGCCACGCCAGCAACGCTCGCCGTGCCGGCAGGCTCCGAATGGGCGGGGCGTCCGCCGCAGCCCTGGGCGTGGCCGTCGTCTACTCGTCGAAGGCAGGGATGCGGTCGGGGATCGATGGCGCGGCAGGGGGCGGGCTCGACTCGGCGTGGTGGGAGTACGCCCTGCTCGCAGTGGTCGCCTGCCTCGTCGTGGGGGTGATGGTGGTCCCCATCATTCGCTTCGTCGTTCCGGCGGCGATGCACAGGCTCGATCCGCTCGTGAGGAGAGCTGCCGTCAGGCGCGCAATGCGGCTTCCCCACGAGGTCCACTCCCTGGCGGGGTTGGATCGACGCTGATCAGCCGCTCGTCACAGCCGCGAGCGGATTGCCCAGAGGTCGGGGAAGACCGGCCGGAACAGGGTCGAGCGGAGGTACTCGGCGCCGCTGCTGCCGCCGGTGCCCTGCTTCTCACCGATGGTGCGCTCGACCATCTTGACGTGGCGATAGCGCCACTCCTGGAGTCCCTCGTCGAGATCCAGGAGGCGTTCGCAGACCATCGACTCGACCGGGTGGTCGGCGTAGACGCCGACCAGCATGTCCTGGATCTGCGCGCTCTCCCCGACCGCCTCCGAGATATCGCGCCCGAGCGCTTCGGGCGGCACGGAGTGGCCCTTCCTCGCCAGGTACGCAAGGAACGAGTCCCAGACCGCCGGCTCCGCCAGGAGCGCTTCGAGGCGCGTCGACCCCGGTCCTTCACCGTGGTGGGCGATCATCTCCCTCGTCCGGTGGCCGAGCATGAACTCGAGTACGCGGAACTGGAGCGATTGGAACCCGCTCCCGGATTCGAGTCGATCTCGGAATGCGGCGAACGACATCGGGGTCATCGTCTCCAGTACGTCCACTTGGGCAACGAGGGTCTTCAGGATCGTGAGGATGCGTTTCAGCGTGGACAGCACAGCCGGGTCGTCGCCCTCCTCCAGGCTGCGCTGCATGTGCTCCAGCTCGTGTATGACCTGTTTGAACCACAGCTCGTACACCTGGTGGATGACGATGAAGAGGATCTCGTCGTGCTCTTCCGACCGGGGGCGCTGCAGCCCGAGCAGCTCGTCGATGGCGAGGTAGTCGGAGTAGGTGAGGGGCTTGCTTCGTTCGGTCGTCACGACGCCGATCCTATGTCAAGGCCCCAGCTCGTGCCTCTCCCCGGTTACTGTCACCCTCATGGGCTGGTTCCTCGTGCTCCGCAGGCCCGTCGTGCCGAGGTCCGAGTGGACGGTGTCCCTGGACGAGCACCTGGCGTGGATGCAGGAACAGCACGCCGCCGGCACGGTCGTGATGTCGGGCCCGAGCCGCGACCGCAGCGTGAGCGTCTATCTCGTCAGGGCAGCCGATGAGGGGGCCGCTGCCGCGATCGCCTCTGCCGATCCGTTGACGGCCTCGGGCATGTGCGACTTCGAGCTGATCGAATGGGACGTGCACCAAGTCATGGGCGTCGGTCCTTTCACGGCCGCCGACCTCGGGATGTGATCGTTCACCCCGCGAGGATCGCAGCCGCTTCCTCGAGTGTGAACCGACCGGCCGTGACCTCGCGGCCGACGACGACGCCGCCCAGCCGCTTGCCGTCCACCTCGAGAGCGACGAGCTCGCGCAGGTCGTCGAGATGGCGCACTCCCCCGGCTGCGACGACCTCCTCGCTCTCAGTGGCGACACTCAGGGCCATCCGCAGCGCATCGTGGTTCGGTGGCTCCTCGAGTGCATCCCTGCCCGCCTCGGCGACCATGAAGCCTGCCGCCCCGGCGGCGGACATCTCGGCGAGGACCTCCTCCAAGTAGCGTCCGCTGCCTTCGGTCCAGCCTCGATACACCAGCTCCTCGTCGGGTTTCACGTCGAGGCTGATCATGATCGAGCCCGAGTACTCCCGGCACAGATCCCAGGTGAGCACCTGGTCGACGATGGCGGCCGTGCCCATCGTCACCCGCCACGCCCCCGCCTTGAGCAACCGGTCCACCTCGGAGCGCGACCTGATCCCTCCGGCAACGACGACCGGCGTCTCCGTGCTGTCGATCAGGTCTTCGATCAGCGGCCGGTTCTCGTGGTCCCCCCGGATGGCAGCGTCGAGGTCGACGACGAAGAGCTTGTGGGCTCCCTTCTCGACCCAGGCGTTGGCGCGGCCGATGGGATCGTGATCGAGGACGACGGCGTTCGATGCGTCGCCGCGGGGGAGGCGAACCGAGTTCCCTCCGAGGATGTTGACCCTGGCATACAGCGCCATGCATGGAGCCTACGCATCGCGCGCCGCCGCGGTCGGGTGACGTCCGCCCCGGAGAGTTCACGGCAACGTCACTCTTCCATCGCCTCCGCTTCAACCGAACCGGGGAGACTCGGCTCCATCGACAGCGGGAGGTGAGGATGGTGACGACCGATCGACGCACCGACGACCTCGAAGCCGACATCGCCGATCTGTCTCGAGCCGTCGCCAGGCGCCTCGAGGTGATCGCACGGAGGAGCACAGAGGGATATCAGGTGCCGTGGCAATGCCCGACGTGCGGCCACGAGAAGCTGGTGGCCGAATATCGATCGGCCCCCGCGGGAGCCCGCCTGTACCAGTAGCGGTATGACTCCTCGAAACCGGCTGCGCGGTAGAGCCGCAGCGCAGGTTCGTTGCCGTTCATCACCTGCAAATACGCCGCTCCTGCGCCTTGGGACACACCCCAGTCGATGATGGTCGCAGTGACCGAGGTCGCATGGCCGCGGCCGCGGGCATCCGGCTGGATGCCCGCGGCATCTGGCCGTGTGTTCACATCGAAGATCCCGAGCCAGCCGCCGTCCACGACCCCCATGCCGATGGCGACGACGCCCGCCTCGTCCCTGATCGACGCAAACCCGGCCGATCCCGGGATGGCGGTGATGCGCCCCAGCCACCCCTCGATCGACTCCGAGCTCATTGGTGTCCAGGCCGCTTTGGCGTCGAGCCAAGCGGACCCCGGCGATGACGGCACGGTCGCAGGCGGGGCGCCGGTTGCTCCTATGGTCCTCACCATCACCAGAGTCTCCGCCTCGGTCTCGTACCCACGCCCAGCCGCCGCCGTGTCGATCGCATCCGGCGACGCCGAGAGGACTCTGAGCAGCGGATCTCTCCTCAAGGCGACGTAGAAGCGCTCGATGGCGTCGAGGTCTGCGGCGAGATCGCCGGCCCGACGGAGCGGAGTCGTGGCCGAGTTGACCCGCCTGTTGCTCGCCAGCCTCGTCGCTCGCAACGTCCAATCCCCTCGCCGCTTCTCGATCTCCGCGGGGAACGCACGAAACGCCATCCGCTCGATCTCGGCAACCCGCTCCGATGTCGTCATGCCGAGTGATACGGGGCGAGCGCCTCCGCCAGGCCCTCCGGGAACCGCGTCGGCCTGCCGTCGAGGTCCGTGACGGCGGCGGTGACGACCTGCTTGGCGATCACCTCGTCGCTGCGCAGGATTCGCTGGCGCCAGGTCGAGCTGGCTCGCCTGATCTCGCCGACCTCCGTCTCGACGACGACCTCGTCGTGGGCGCGCGCCGACGCCAGGAAGCGGGTCTCGAGCCCGGTCACGACGAGGTGGTAGCCGAGACCGTGCAGGCGATTCAGGCCCCACCCGACCGCCTCGAGGAGATCGATCCTGCCGACCTCGAAGTACTGGATGTAGGCGGCGTGGTTGACGTGATTGTATGGATCGAGCTCGTAGAAGCGAACCCGCATGGTGCTACGGAAGGGCATTGCGGCACGCTACCCGACGGACCATCTGGTGGCGCGCCGGCTTGCGGCAACTATCCGTTGGCCTCGGCCTGCCTCCACCGACGAGGAGATCCGCGTGCTCATGCTCACTTCGAGGCCGCGAAGCCGTTCTGACGCCACGCTTCGTAGACAGCAACGGCGACCGCATTGGCGAGGTTGAGGCTGCGGCCGTCCGGCGCGATCGGTATCCGGAGGCGGTCCGTCACGGCAGGATGGTCGAGCACGTCCTCGGGGAGCCCCACCGATTCCTTGCCGAACAGCAGGATGTCCCCCGGCCGGAACGCCACCTCGCTGTAGAGGCGGTGGGCGTGTTGTGAGTAGGCGAAGACGCTCCCCGGCTGGAGGGCGGTCATCGCCGCCTCGAAGTCCTCATGGTGCGCCACATTGGCGTGCTCGCGGTAGTCCAACCCGGCGCGTCGCACTCGCGCCTCGTCGAGCTCGAATCCGAGCGGGTGAACCAGGTGGAGCTCGCACCCGGTGTTGACCGTGAGCCGCATCAAGTTCCCGGTGTTCTGCGGGATCTCCGGCTCGTGGAGCACGACCCGAAACATACGACGATCGTAGGGCCCGGCCTGTCGGCGGAGGACCACCCCCGTCCCAACCGACGAACGGGTCGCCCCGAACACGCAATCCCCCGGTCTCCGGGGGATTGGTTCACCCTGCTTGGCCTCCGGTACTCGGCGTGGTACCCCGTCAGGCCAAGCAGGGTGAACAGAGCGTCCCGCCAGGGACCGAGCCGAGGGGGCCCCACAACCCCAAGACACCCCCTCGGCTCGGCCTCCGGCGCTCGCCGGTCCCCCGCAAAGCGGGAGACAGCGTGAGAAGAGCCGGAGACAGCACGGAAGTCCCAACACACGAACGGGTCGCCCAAACACGCAATCCCCCGGTTCCCGGGGGATCGGCGAGCGTCCCGCCAGGGACACAGCCGAGGGGGCCCTCCGCAGCTACCCCCTCGGCTCGGCCTTCGGCGCTCGCCGGTCCCCCGCAAAGCGGGAGACGGCGTGAGAGAGCGTCCCGCCAAGGGACCGAGCTGAGGGGGGGGTCTTGGGCCTGTCAGGCGCCGGCGTGGACTACGTGTCCCCACCGGTCGCCGGCTGCCTCTCGGCCCGGCATGCCGTTCGAGCTCTGCTTCCAGAGTTGATCGCCCTTGGCGCTCAGCCACTTGGGTCCGCCGCGGATCACGTGAACGGCGCCTGTATCGACCCGGCCGGCACGGTCCTTCAGTGGGACGCCGACGACGAGCGACGAGTAGCCGTACCTGATCAGGGCTCCCGTCGAGAGCCATGCGCCGAACTCGTCGCCGGGGGCAGGCGCTCCCCTGACGCCCGACTTGGCCTCGCTCCACAACTTGGCGTCTTCCGGCCGCACCCCGTCCCACAGCGAGGGAACGACGACGACCGCTCCGGCGGCGGAGGCGTGTCCGGGGACGCCGATGGCAACCTCGCTGTGTCCGTCGAGATTGAAGTCACCCATCGTGATCGCCTCCCCAAGGCGATCGCCGTCCGACGCAGGCCCCGGCACACCGGCCTTTCCGGCTCGCAGGAGAACGTCCCCGGCCCTTGCCGGACCCTCCGGGCTCCCCAGCACGACGTTGACGGCCCCGACGGTGCCCTTCGGCGAAATGTCACCGGGGACGCCTACGGCCAGGTCGGCGATCTCGTCGCCGTCGACGTCGCCCGTCGCCAGTGCCCAGCCGAACCGCTCATTCGGAGCCTTCGTGCCTTTGATACCCCGACTCCCCTGCCTGAGCACGAGGTCGCGCACGGCGACGCCGCCGGCTGCCCCGAAGACGACGGCTACGGCACCGGTGTTCGAGCCGGCCGCAGTGTCCTCGAGCGGCACCCCGATCGCCAGGTCGTCGAAAGCGTCACCGTCCAGCCGACCAGCCGCGAGAGCGTGCCCGAAGGCGTCTCCCGCCCCGGGAACGCCGCCGATGCCGGGTGTGTCGCGAGACAAGCCCGCCATCCGGCCACCGATACCGGAAGGCGAGCCGTAGAAGACGGTCACGTGTCCGGCACCCGGCTCGCCCGAGACCGTCTCTCCGGGGGCACCGACGGCGATGTCGTCGTATCCGTCGCCGTCGAAGTCTCCGACTGCGAGACTCGATCCGAACCCATCACCGGCCGTGTTGCCCGTCGGAACTCCCGACCGCCTCTGATGCCACAAGTCGTCGCCGCGCGGGTCGAGTCCGGCGGCGCCACCGAAGAGGACGTGGACCGCTCCCACGTTCGCCTTGTCGCCGAACCCCTCGCCGGGTACCCCGACGACGAGGTCGTCGAACGAGTCTCCGTCGAGGTCGCCGCATGCGGTTGCCGCCCCGAACCGGTCACCCGTCTCGGCCTTCGACGCGACACCCTTCGTCGACTGCCTGACGATCGCGGCCCCCGCAGTGGCAAGCCCTCCGTCTCCCCCGAACAGCACGGTGACCGCGCCTGCGTCCTCTGCGAGCCCTTCGCCGAGGTCCTCGCCCGGAGCACCGATCGCAAGGTCGTGCCTGCCGTCACCGTCGAAATCGCAACCGCGAACGCCGCCTGGGATCGTCGGCGCCGGCACGTGAGAGGCGGCGTTGAGCGAGTCGAACGGATTGATGACGACGTGACCCCCCGAGTTGCCCGGCTTGTGGAGCTCGTAGTGCAAATGCGACACCGAGTACTCGGCGTTACCCGAGTCGCCGACCCAGCCGACGAACTGACCCGCCTCGACGTGGGCGCCCTGCCTGATCCAAGGGGCGAATCCCCATCCCTGCCCGTCGTCGGTGCCGGGCGAGTCGTTGTTCATGTGGATGTAGTAGCTCTCCCACCCGTCGTCGTGCTCGAGAGCGAACGAACAGCAGTTGCCTCCCCGCTCGTCGTTGATCCAACCGACCGTTCCGGAAGCGACTGCGATGATCGGGACCATCTTGTCGGCGATGATGTCGATGCCCTCGTGGGTGCGCTCGCAGCTCGTGCCGCGGCATTCGCCGAAGTCGTCGCGGTAGTCGTGGGACCCGACCACGGGGAACAGGATCTCGTGGACGACGGCGGCATAGTCGATCGGCAGATCTTCGGCCGGGCCTTCGACGTGTCCCTCGTTCAGCGAGGCGGACTCGCCGGCGGTGGCCGGAGCCGCCATGGTGACTCCCACGAGCAAGAACGCCAGGGCGGCGATCCTGGAGCTTCTCATGGCGCGCCCACAGCGCCGCGTGCGTGTTCCGACTCCATGAGGCTCTATCGGTCGAATCCACCAGCCCATTGACCTCGGAGTGTCGAGCGTGGCGAGCCAACCGCTCCCCAAACACCGGTGAAGTTGGCGTTAAAGGCGACGAGCCGGGTCGGTAGCATCGCTCGCCAATGCCTGCCCTCTTCATCCGAGACGGCGACCGACTCGTGCCGACCGGCCTCGCTCGCGGCGGGTGGGCCGAGAACACGCAGCACGGCGGTCCCCCGTGCGGCGTCTTGGCGTCTGCCATCGAGGCGACCCGGGCGCCCGTGCCGATGCAGACCGTGCGTCTCACGTTCGACCTGTTCAGACCGGTGCCGATGGCGCCTCTCCACACCACGACCCGCATCGTCAGGGACGGCAAGCGGATCCAGGTCATCGACGCATACCTGCACAACGGAGAGGTCACGATCGCCAGAGCAGCGGCGCTGCGTATCCGGACGAAGCCCACCGAGCTGCCACCTCACGTGGCGCAGCTCGACCGCCTCGCCCCCGGCCACTCTCCCGCAGATGGGCTGCCGGTGGGTGACCGCTGGATCGGTGCCGACGATCGGCTCGAGCGGTTCTACGTCGACGCCATCGAAGCCAGGTCGCTCGACGACAGCTTCATCCGTGGGGTCCCGGGCAAGACCTGGTTCCGGCTCAAGGCGCAACTCGTGGAGGGCGAGGAGACGAGCAGGCTGGTCGCGTTGGCGACGATCGCCGACATGGCCAACGGGAACGCCGCCGTGCTCGATCCGCAGGAGTGGCTCTTCGTCAACCCCGACCTGACGCTCTACATCCACCGATTGCCGGTCGGCGAGTGGGTCGGCATGGACTCGCGCCCCCATCCTCGATCAACCGGCGTCGGGGTGGCCGACACCCTGGTGTACGACGAGGAGGGAGCGGTTGGGCGGATCGTGCAGTCGCAGCTCATCGAGAGGCACGACGGCCACCGGTGGTAGCTTCGTGTCCCCACGACCGGAGAACGCGGCGATGAAGTTCGGATGGCTCTGCAGCCACGAGTCGTACCAACCCGAGGCCCTCGCCGATCAGGCAGTCCTTGCGGAGGAGGTCGGCTTCGACCTGGTCCTCGGGTCGGACCACTTCCACCCTTGGGTCGACCGGAACTCGGCAGCCGGATTTGTGTGGTCCTGGCTCGGTGCGGTGGCTGCCCGCACCACCCGCGTCGAGCTGGCGACGAGCGTCACGTGCCCACTGTTCCACTACCACCCGGCGCTCGTTGCTCAAGCGGCCGCCACGGTCGACAGGCTCAGCGGCGGCCGCTTCATGCTCGGTGTCGGCACGGGAGAGAACATCAACGAGGGCCCGATGGGCTTCACCTTCCCCGGGTACGGGGAGCGAATCCGACGCATGGAGGAGGCGCTCCAGATGATCCACCGCCTCCTCGATGGCGAGAAGGTCGACTACAGCGGCTCGTACTACGTGGCCGACAAGGCGCGGCTCTACAGCCCTCCGGCCCACGACATCCCGATACTCATGGCGGCCGGGGGCCCGAAGTCGGCGGCCTTCGCCGGCACGCACACCGATGGCCTCATCACGAGTGTCAAGGTGCCCGAGGAGACGCTCGTGAACGTGATCGGACCGTTCCGCGAGGCGAACGAAGGGCGCGGCGGTAAAGCGACGATCCTGGCGACACGCTGGGTGGTGCTCGCCGAACACGCCGACGAGGCGTGGGAGGCCCTCGACACCATGCGTGGGCTGCGCGCCCCCGGAAGACTCGAGGCAGTCGATCCGATGGAGTTGCGGATGGCTGCCGACGCCATGGACCGCCAGGAGATCCTGTCGAAGTACACGATCGTGTCAGACGCAGAGCAGATCGTCGAGGCGTACGCTCCGCTCGCTCGCGACATCGGCGCCGACTACGTCGCCATCCAGGTCGCCAGCACCGACCCCGTCTCCGCCATCGAGCTGGTGGGCCGTGACGTGCTCCCGGCGCTGCGGGAGCACGCAGCGTGACGGCTCAGGGCTGATACCCCCACACGTCGGCCGCCACCTCGACGACCCTGGCGAGCTTGGTCCACTGGTCGATCTCGGAGATCTCGTTGCCGTGGGCCGTCGACGAGAAGCCGCACTGGTGGCTCAAGGCCGCTTGGTCGAGTGACACGTACTCGGTGGCTTCGTCGATCCGTCGCTTCACGTCGTCCGCCGGCTCGGCTTGGGGGAACTTCGAGCTCATGAGCCCGAGCACGACCACCTTGTCGGCCGGCATGTAGCGCAGAGGAGCGAAGTCGCCGGAACGCTCGTTGTCGTACTCGAGGAAGAACCCGTCGACGTCCATCTGCTGGAAGAGGATCTCGGCGACCGGGTCGTACCCTCCCTGGGCGACCCAGGCGCTCCTGAAGTTGCCACGGCACAAGTGGACCGTGACCGTCATGTCGTCCGGCCGGTCTTTGATCGAGTCGTTCACCAGCCGGCAATACAGACGGGTGAGGTCGTCGGGGTCGTCCCCCCTCGCCGCCGTCCGCTCGCGAATCTCCGGGTCGCACAGGTACGCCAGGTTGGTGTCGTCCATCTGCAGGTAGCGGAGACCGCGTCCGGCCAGGTCGGCGATCTCCTCCCGGTAGGCCGCCGTCAGGTCGTCGAAGAAGTCGTCGAGATCGGGATACACGTCGCTGCTGATCCCCTCCCTACCGCCCCTGAAGTGGAGCATCGAAGGGGCAGGGATGCACACCTTCGGCACCCGCGACACGCGCGACGCCAGGAAGTCATAGTCGGGGCCCTGGATCGACGTGGCGTGGTCGACCTTGTCCGTCACCCGGATGGTCGGCGGCTGGAAGCCGACCTCGGTTCCGTCGTCTCTACGGAACTTCGCGAAGAACTCGCCATAGGTGACGGTCACACCCTCGAGTTGCTCGAGGAAGTCGATGTGGAAGAAGGTGCGCCTCAGCTCGCCGTCCGTGATGCCCGTGAGCCCAACCGCTTCTTGTCGGGAGACGAGTTCACCGATGTGCTCGTCCTCGACCCTCCGCAGCTCGTCGGCCGGCAGCTCCCCCTCGAAGAAGCGGGCCCTCGCCTCGGCGAGCGCAGGCGGGCGCAGGAAACTGCCGACGTGATCGGCCCTGAACGGTGGACCTTCGCCCATGTCGCACCCTCCTCGCTCGACGCAGGTGCGCCGAGGGTACTGCCGCCACCGGGACGGAGCCGCCGTCCAGTTGAGTCCTGTCCGCGCGGTTAGTCTCGCGCCCCAGGTGGATACGGCGATGCGGACCAAGGTGGCGATCATCGGGGGCGGCCCGTCGGGGCTCTTCCTGTCGCAGTTGCTCGATCTCGCCGGGGTGGAGAGCACGGTCCTCGAGGTTCGTTCCCGTGACTATGTGATGGGCCGCATCCGCGCCGGGGTGCTCGAGCAGGGAAGCGCCGAGTCGCTTCGTGCCGCAGGGGTGAGCGAGCGCATCGTGCACGACGGATTCGTGCACGAGGGCATCAACCTGGCGTTCTCGGGCGGAATGTTCCGCATCGACTTCGCGGGCCTCGTCGACAGGACCGTCATCGTCTACGGCCAGACGGAGGTACAGAAGGACCTGTTCGCGGCGCGCGACGCCCGCGCCGGCATCGTGATCGACGAGGCGGACGACGTGCGGCTCCACGATGTCGAGAGCGACGCACCCTGGGTGACGTTTCGCAAGGACGGCCTCGAGCACAGGATCGATTGCGACTTCATCGCCGGATGCGACGGCTCACACGGCGTCAGCCAGACCGCGATCCCGGGACAGGTGCTCCGCACGTTCGAGCGGGTCTACCCGTTCGGCTGGCTAGGCGTCCTCTCCGAGACCCCGCCTGTGAACGACGAGCTCATCTACGCCAACCACGAGCGGGGCTTCGCGCTCTGCTCGATGCGCCACGAAGCATTGAGCCGCTATTACATCCAATGCCCCATCGACACCGACATCGGCGACTGGGACGACGACCGGTTCTGGGACGAGCTGCGGGCGCGCCTGCCGCCGGCGGCCTCCGACGGGCTCGTCACCGGACCGTCCATCGAGAAGTCGATCACTCCGCTGCGCAGCTACGTCGCCGAGCCCATGAGCTTCGGCAAGCTGTACCTCGCCGGCGACGCGGCACACGTCGTCCCCCCGACGGGTGCCAAGGGTCTCAACCTGGCTCTGACGGACGTCGTGTACCTGTCGGGCGCCATCGCCGAGTTCTACGAACATGGCTCGACTGCCGCTCTGGACGGCTATTCGGACACTGCATTGCGCCGGGTGTGGAAGGCCGTGAGGTTCTCGTGGTGGATGACGACGCTCATGCACCGGTTCGCCGACGGTGGCGAGTTCGGGTTTCGCCTCCAAGAGGCGGAGCTCGACTACCTCTCTTCGTCGGCGGCGGCGCAGCGGGCGCTCGCAGAGAACTACACGGGTCTGCCATTGTGAAGTCGGGGGCTACCGGGAGGCGAGCCACGGGCATCCGCTGTGGCGCGTTGACCTGGTGTTTCTGCGTACGACGGACCCCCACATGGTACTTTTCCTCGGCGAGGAGAGCCGGTTGAGCAAGTACGAGTCGGGCATGGACAAACGGCGGGCAGTGTTGGGAGACGACCACGTCGACCGTGCGGTTGCGGCGACGACAGATCTCGATCGCGGCTTCCAGCACTGGATCACCGAGACCGCTTGGGAAGGGGTGTGGTCGCGCCCCGGTCTCGACGACCGGACGCGCAGCCTCATCACCATCGCCCTGCTGGCGGCGGGAGGCCACGACGAGATCGACCTGCACCTGAGAGCTGCCAGGAACACCGGAGCGACGGAAGCCGAGATCGCCGAGGCGCTCATGCACGTCGCCGTGTACGCCGGGGTGCCTGCCGCCAACGCGGCCTTCGCCGCCATGAAGCGCATCAGCGACGAGGTGCCCGATGAGTGACCCGATGATCACTCACTACGGGCCGAAGGCCTACGACGACCATCCCCCGTTTCGTTACCCCGACTACAAGTCGACCATGAAGCGCTCGCCGGACAAGGACCTCGTCAAGATCGTGCAGACGCTCACGGAGTCGACGGGACCCGGCCCGGTGTGGGCCGAGGTCTCCGAGGAAGACGCCGATCTCACGACGAACGCCGGCACCGGCGGCGCCGCCATCGGGGAGCGCATCATCGTGACAGGCAAGGTGCTCGACGAGAACGGTGCCGCCATCCCTGGAACACTCATCGAGATCTGGCAGGCCAACGCCTCCGGCCGCTACGCCCATTGGAGGGAGACCGCCTTCCCGGCGCCGCTCGACCCCAACTTCATCGGCGTCGGCCAGTGCTCGAGCGACGACGGCGGCACCTACCGGTTCACCACGATCAAGCCGGGGCCGTACCCGTGGGGCAACCACCCGAACGCGTGGCGGCCCGCCCACATCCACTTCTCGCTGATGGGACCTGCGATCGGCACGAGGCTCGTCACCCAGATGTACTTCCCGGGGGATCCGTTGCTGCCGCTCGACCCGATCTACAACTCCGCTCCGCAGCACTCGAGGGGGCGCATGGTCAGCGAATACGACCACGACGTCACCCGCGAGAACTGGGCGCTCGGATACCGATTCGACATCGTCCTGCGCGGTCCGCTCGCAACGCCGACCGACGAGGAGACGTGATGGCGCCCGGCGAGACCCCGTCGCAGACCGTCGGGCCGTACTTCTCGATGCGCCTCGGCGCCGCAGGCGAGAACCTGCTCGCACGTCCCGGGGTCGCCGGCGAGCGAATCCGCATCGAGGGGGTCGTCTACGACGGCGACGGGAACCACGTCGAAGACGCCCTCATCGAGATCTGGCAAGCCAACGCCTCGGGGCGCTACCGGCACGCCGCCGACACCAGGGACGAGATCCCGATCGACGAGCGCTTCACCGGCTTCGGAAGGGCGGGAACCGACTTCGCCACCGGCGGGTACTGGTTCGAGTCGATCAAGCCGGGGCCGATGCCCGACCCGGAAGGAGAGATGCAGGCTCCTCACATCAGCTTGATCGTCCAAGCACGCGGGACTCTGGACCCGTACTTCACGAGGATCTACTTCTCGGACGAGCGGCACGCCAACGAGCACGACATCGTGCTCGCCATGGTGCCCGAGGACAGGAGAGCAACCCTCGTCGCCGACCTGGTCGACGGGTCGGATCCGAGGACATACCGCTTCGACATCCGGCTGCAGGGGCCGGGCGAGACCGTCTTCTTCGACTTCTGATGGCCAGCATCGTCACACTGAGCGAAGCGATCTCCGCCACCGTCGCCGACGGCCACACCGTTGCGCTCGAGGGCTTCACCCACCTGATCCCGTTCGCGGCGGGCCACGAGGTCATCCGCCAGGGGAGGACAGACCTGCGGCTCATCAGGATGACGCCGGATCTCATCTACGACCAGATGATCGGCATGGGCTGCGCCGCCGGCCTCGTCTTCTCATGGGGAGGCAACCCGGGGGTCGGCTCCCTCCACCGGTTGCGCGACGCCGTCGAGAACGACTGGCCGAAGCCATTGGAGCTCGACGAGCACAGCCACGCCGCCATGGCGAACGCGTGGGCATCGGGAGCCTCCGGCCTCCCGTTCGCGGTGTTCCGGGGCTACCAGGGCACGTCGCTCACCGACGTCAACCGCAACACCGCCACGGTGACCTGCCCGTTCACCGAAGAGACGCTGGCCGCGGTGCCGTCGCATCGACCGGATGTGGGGATCGTCCACGCGCAACGGGCGGATCGCCACGGAAACGTGCTCGTGGAAGGAATCGTCGGCGTGCAGAAGGAAGTCGTGCTGGCATCGGCTGCGTCCGTCGTGACCGTCGAGGAGATCGTGGACGACCTGGCTCCGCCGAGCATGAACAGCGTCGTCATTCCGGGGTGGACGATCGACTTCGTCGCCGAGGTGCCCCGAGGCGCTCACCCGTCGTACGTGCACGGGTACTACAACCGTGACAACTCGTTCTACGTGGAGTGGGACGCCGTCAGCAGGGACCGCGACAGGTTCCTGACCTGGATGGACGAGCACGTGATGAGCGCCTCATGACCGAGTACTCGCCGGACGAGATGATGATCGTCACGGCCGCCCGAGCACTCGCAGACGACGACGTGTGCTTCGTCGGGATAGGCGCCCCCTCCGCCGCGTGCAACCTCGCCAGGCTCACCCATGCCCCGAACATCACGCTGATCTACGAGTCGGGGACGATCGCTACCCGGCCCGACGTCCTGCCGCTCTCGATCGGCGACGGCGAGCTCGCCGAGACGGCCCTGACGACGGTCTCCGTCCCCGAGATGTTTCGCTACTGGCTCCAGGGAGGGCGCATCTCGATCGGATTTCTCGGAGCCGCGCAGCTCGACCGGTACGCCAACATCAACACGACGGTCGTCGGTGACTACGCCCACCCGGAGGTGCGCCTCCCCGGCGGTGGCGGCGCTCCCGAGATTGCGGCGTCGTGCGGCCGGGTCTTCATCACCATGAAGCACTCGAGGCGTGGCATGGTCGATCGCCTCGACTTCACGACGTCGCTCGGCTTCGGCCCGACCGGGAAGGAGCGAGAGCTGCTCGGGATCACAACCGCCGGTCCGGTGCTCGTCATCACGGATCTGTGTGTCATGGAGCCGGACCCCGAGTCGCACGAGCTCCTGGTGACGTCGATCCACCCCGGGACGGGCGTGCGTGACGTCAGGGAGGCGACCGGGTGGGACCTGCGAGTCGCCGCCGAGGTCGAAGGGACGGAACCGCCGGCAGACGGCGAGCTCGAGGTACTGCGTGACCTCTACGCCCGCACCGAAGCTGCCCACGCGGGGATGCGATGACAGAGCCGACGTTCGACCCCGGATTCTCAACGGCCGAGATGTCGCGGGTGTTCTCGCCCCGGGGCCACGTCGCCGGGATCCTGCGATTCGAGGCAGCCCTGGCCGGTGCCCTGGCGGACGTCGGGCTCATCGGACCGGACGTCGCCGGGGAGGTCGAGGCCCGCTGTCTCGCCCTCGAAGTGGATGCCCCCGACATCCTGGCGCGCGGTTGGGCGGCCGGCTCTCCTCTGCTGCCGCTGCTCGAGGAGATCAGAGCGGGGCTCTCCCCCGACGCGGCGTCCGCCGTCCACCGCGGCGCCACCAGCCAGGACGCCATCGACACCGCCCTCATGCTCCAGGCCGGAGTCGGCCTCGACGCCTTGCGCGCCGGATTGATGGGTTGCGGCGCCAAGCTGCGTGACCTGGCAGCGGCTCACGTCGCTACTCCGACCATGGCCCGCACGCTGCTCCAGCCCGCCGGACCGATGAGCTTGGGAGCGCGCCTGGCACTCTGGCTGGAGCCACTCGTCCGCCACATCGACGAGCTGGAGGAGGCGCGCGACAACCTGGCGCTCCAGCTCGGAGGGCTGGCTGGAGATGCTGCGGCGCACGGCATGGAAGCAGCTGCGATCGCAACTGCGACCGCAGCCAGGCTCGGGCTGGTGGCGCCGCCGACGTCGTGGCACGGCGACCGCTCGCGCAGCAGAGCTGTCGTCGCCGCGGTGGCTGCCACGTGCTCGTCCGTCGACAAGGTCGCCGGCGACATCGTTCTCCTCGCCGGCTTCGGCGAGGTGACGGCCGGCTCGGGCCGGTCTTCGAGCATGCCGGACAAGCGCAACCCGATCGACGCCGTCAGGGCCGTGGCAGCCGCCCAGGTGTGTGCGGCCGGCGCAGCCGTGGTGCTGGGGGCGCGTCCCCCCGAGTTGGAGCGCGCCGCCGGAGGGTGGCAGGCAGAGTGGCTCGCCTTCCCGCTCGTGTTCCACACGGCGGGAGCCGCCGTCGAGGCACTCGACCGCAGCCTGGGTGTTCTCGAGGTCGACCAGGAGCGCATGCTCGAGGCACTCGGAGGCGTCGACCATGCCGCCGCCATCGTTGCTGGCGAGCGGGTGGTCGCCGCCGTGACGGCCGCCTTCTCGGCGGTGGAGGAGCGCGGGTGAACGTCACCCACGTCGGCGACACCGCCATCGCCTGGGAGGACCATGGGCCGGTCGACGCCGCCACCGTCGTCCTGTGCCACTCGCTCGGGTACGACCACGACATGTGGCGGCCGCAGATCGAGGCGCTGGCAGCGTCGTATCGGGTCATCGCCATCGACATGCGAGGACACGGCTCCTCGGACGCTCCGGAGGGACCGTATGACATGGCGACGCTCGCCGGTGACGTCGTGACCGTGGCAGACAGCGCCGGGGTCGACTCCTTCGCCGTCTGCGGGCTCTCGATCGGTGGTCAGATCGCTCTGTGGCTCGGCATCAACGCAGCCGATCGGTTGTGGGCGCTGGCGGCGTGCAACACGGCGGCCAGGATCGGCACGGCGGAAGGCTGGGCCGACCGGGTCGCCCAGGTGCAGACCGACGGGATGCAGTCACTGGTCGACGCCGCCAGGACGCGGTGGTGGTCGCCGGACTTCCCTCAGCGGAACGCCGGATGGGCAGAGCGCGGGCTGGCGTGCCTGGCCACCACCTCACCTGTCGGGTACATCGGCTGTTGCCACGCCTTGGCCGCCTCCGACCTGAGCGGCGAGGTGACCGGGATCACGACGCCAACGCTCGTCGTTGGAGGGTCACTCGACCAGTCGACGAGTCCGGCGGCGGCCGAGTGGCTCCACAGCCACATCCCGGCGAGCCGGCTCACGATCATCGAGGGGGCCGCCCACATCTCGAATCTCGACAAGGCGGAGAGGTTCACGGAGGCGCTGCAACGGTTCCTCGAGGACCACTGACCGCAGACCGCTCACTCTCCACCCGCGAGCAGCGCAGCGGCCCGCAACCCACTCTCGATCGCCCCGTTCATGGTTCCCGATCCGTTCACGTGCTCCCCGGCGAAGACCACCCGACCGTGACGGCGCGCCAGAGCCGCCAGGTGGCGCCTCGCCCCGGGTCCGACGGCCGAGTAGCAGCCGCCGGCCAGCGAGTCGCTCCCCCAGTGGTGCATGACCGGAGCCCCGGCCGGCTCGAGCCCGGGTATCGATCGACGCAGCCGTTCCATCCACACGCCACTCCCGCCCGACGCCTCGATGTGATCCATGGCACCGTATGAGCCGGCGAAGGCGGTGACGGCAGGCTGGGGGATGCCGCCATCGCCGAGTGCCGTCCACGCCCAGTAGGGCACCGTGACGTCTTGGACGGCCTGCACGACCGGGTCGACCACCGGCACGGCGAGCTTGGCGGCGTCGCCCATGCCGATCGCACCGATCGCTGATCGCACGTCGTCGGGTACCAGCGCTCCGAGGCCGATCCTCCGGAGGACAGGAAGCGGCACCGCCACCACGACGGCGTCGCATCCGACTTCGGCGCGGCGGTCGCCATCCGTGCCTGCAACGACCAATCCATCTCCATCCTGCTCACCGACCGACGAGACCACGAAGCCGCTCCTCACGTCGTCGACGCCGGCAGCGAGCGCCCGTGCGATGCGATCGTTACCGTCCGCCACCCGGAAATAGACCCGGTCCTCACCGAACGAGAAGCTGCCCACCAGCTCCGAGGCGCCCACCCGACCCAGGTCGGCACCGCACGAGGCCGTGAGCCGGGCGACGAGGAGCGCCCGCATCGCCACGCCGATGTCGAGGCGCTCGATGAGATCGGCGATCGACGTGTCATCGAGCTGCGACTCGGTGTACCGGCCGAGAAGGCGGGCTGCGGCGCGGTGACCGCTCCGCTGCTCGTCCGGTGACACCGGCAGGCCGCCGAACACGGCGCGGACGGCGAAGTCGATGCCCGTCTCGACGACCTGGAGGCCGAATCGGCTCGTGATCGCCAGCAGGGCGGCGTCGCCTTGGTCGATCCACTCGCCCCCGAGCTCGACGGTCGCCCCGTTGTCGAGCGTCTCCGACCAGACACGTCCCCCAACCCGGTGGCGGGCTTCGAGGACCGTGACGTGGTGCCCGGCGTGCTGCAGCCGGTCGGCAGCCGCCAACCCTGCCAGCCCGGCGCCGATGACGACGACTCGCATGGACTCCGTCAGCCGAACTGGACCGAGCGCTTCGACAGCCCGAGGAAGAATCCCTCGATCACGGTCTCGCCTGTCTGACCGAGCCCGACGCTCGTCCCGAGAGCCACGAACAGCGGAGCGAAGTGCTCGGTCCTGGGATGGGCGATGGCAGCCGCAGGAGCCTTCCGCTGGAAGTCGAGGAGGGCGTCGACGTCGCCGTCTTCGAGCCGCTCCCGCATCCAGGCATCGAACTCGACCGACCAGGACGGCGCCGGGGCGTCGGTCATCCACATGGGGGCCATCTCTCTCAGGTTGTGGGTCGTGAAGCCGCTCCCGATGATGAGAACGCCCTGGTCACGCAGGGGGGCGAGCCGCCTGCCCATCTCGAGCAGCTCGGATGGGTCGAGCGTCGGCATCGAGATCTGGAGCACCGGGATGTCCGCTTCGGGGTACATCTCGACGAGCGGGACATACGCCCCGTGGTCGAGCCCCCGGCCGGCGTCGTCGTGAATCGCCCCGCCGGGCCCGCCGAGGAGCTTCCGCACCTCGGCTGCCAGCCCGGGCGCACCCGGCGCCGCATACGTGACTTGGTAGTACCTCTCCGGAAACCCCCAGAAGTCGTAGTACAGCGGGACAGTGGTCGTCGCGGCGAGCGTCGTCGGCGCCGACTCCCAGTGGGCCGACACGATGAGGATCGACGACGGCCTGTCGAGCGAAGCCGACCAGTCGGCGAGCTCCCGAGTCCACACGGGATCGTCCGCCAGCGGCGGTGCCCCGTGGCTCAGGAAGATCGCAGGCATTCGCCTGTCGGTGAGCTCCTCGGCGACCGTCACAAGATGATCCCTCAGACCAACGCCGCGTCCACCGTGATCTCGACGTTGCCCTTGAGGGCGTTCGAGACCGGGCACCCGTCCTTGGCGGCCGCGGCTTGCTCGGCGAACGTGGCGGCGTCCATCCCGGGCACGTTGCCCCTCACCAACAAGGCCATCGTCGTGAGCCTCCAGCCGGCGTCCGTCCTCTCGAACGCGGCGACCGCCTCTGTGTCGAGCTGCTCGGCCGGGTGACCGGCCTGGGCGAGGCCGTTCGAGAGCGCCATGTTGTAACAGGCTGCGTGGGCGGCGGCGATGAGCTCTTCCGGGCTGGTCCTCCCTGCGGACTCCTCCGTCCTGCTGGCCCACGAAACCGGAAGCGGTCCTGCCGCTCCGCTGCCGGCCAGCGTGGTCGTTCCCGAGCCGCTGAACAGGTCACCGCTCCATTGCGCCGTCGCTCGACTCTGCATCGATCCTCCGATAGCTCGCGGCTGCAAAGACTACGTCGCGTCGAGCCGCCCCCGACCGCAGGCTCCTCATCCTCCTTCGGCACATCCCGTATGGAGGATGCATGAGGTCAGATGGCCCTCCCCGACGTCGTCGAGGCGCACCCGTTCGATCGGGTCGAAGCGAATTCGAAGCTCCGGGCCGTGCACGCCCAGCTCGACGAGCGCCGAGCGCATCGGGCGGGGTGCCTCGCCGTCGAGGAGCGAGCGCGCCTCGGCGGAGGCCTCATCCCCCCCGAATCGCAACGTCGCCTCGAAGTCGGATGTCCGCTCGACCCCGCTCATCTCGTTCAACACGGTGGTGTTGTCGAGAAGCCAGGCGACTGCGTCGTCGACCTCCCAACCGCACCTCGGCGTCGCCACGGGACAGCGGGTGTGGAATCTGCACCCGTGCGGCGGCCTGGCGGGATCGGGAACGGTCCCTTCGAGGCCGCGCATCTCGGCTTCCTCGCCACGTTCGAGGAGGTCGGGGTTCGCCGCCAGGAGAGCCTCGGTGTACGGATGACGAGGGGAGGCGAACAACTCGTCGGCGCCCGCTTGCTCGACGACCTCACCGAGGTACATGACCACGATCTTGTCGCTCATGAGCCGCACCACGCCGAGGTCGTGGGTGATGAAGAGGTACGTGAGGCCTCGCTCCTGCTGGAGCTCGTGGAGGAGATTGAGGATCTGGGACTGCACGGACACGTCCAACGCGCTCGTCGGCTCGTCGAGCACGATGAACTCCGGGTCGAGGGCCAGCGCCCTGGCTATCGAGATCCGCTGGCGCTGTCCCCCCGAGAACTGGTGGGGATACCGGTACAGGTGTTGCCGGCCCAACCCGACGCTCTCGAGCAGCGCGACGACCCGGCCGATCAGATCGGCTCCCGATGCTTCGCGGTGGACTCTGAGTGGCCTGCCGACGATGTCCTTGACGAGCTGGCGCGGGTTCAGGGAGCTGAACGCGTCTTGGAACACGAACTGGCAGTTGCGCCGATACACGCGCCAAGCGTCGCCTTTCAGCCGGTCGATGCGATGGGCTGCGTCGATGGCGGCTGCCTGCGCACGCTGCTCGGAGGTGCGGCGCTCGGCTGGGGTGCCGTCGAACTCGTCGAGGAAGCGGCGATCCCGGTCGGGGAGCCGAAAGTACACGCCCCCTCCCGTGGTGTCGGTGAGCCCCGCGATGCAGCGGCCGAGCGTGGTCTTCCCGCAGCCGCTCTCCCCGACCAGGCCGACGGTCTGCCCGCGGGGCACGTCGAAGCTGACGCCGTCGACGGCCTGGACGTTGCCGACGATCTGCTGGAAGACCCCCTCGCGCACGGGGAAGTACTTCTGGACTGCCCGCAGCGTGATCACCGGCTCGGCTTCGACCCGGCGTCCGACGGGCGGGGTGTCGTCGCGCAACGTCGTCACAGCGGGCCTCCGTCGACGTGCGGGAGCCGATCGGCCGCCACGCCGAGCATCTCGGGAGAGGCGTAGGCGTGGCAGGCAACGGTCCGATGGCCGGGTCGGGCGATCAGGGCCGGGTCGACGCTGCGGCACAGGTCCGTAGCGTGGGCACAGCGGGTGTTGAACCGGCACGCCGCGGCGGGATCGATCAGCTCGGGGACGGTCCCTTCGATGGCAGACAGCTCCCCTCGCTTGTGGGCGAAAGAGGGGACCGCAGCGAGGAGCCCTCGCGTGTACGGGTGCTGAGGCTCGTAGAAGACGTCGTCGGTGTCGCCCATCTCGGCGATCCGGCCGGCGTACATGACTGCGATCCTGTCGGCGACCCGACGGACGAGAGACAGGTCGTGGGTGATGTACAGCACGGCAGTCTGGTGACGCTCCTGGAGCTCGCGGATGAGCTCGACGATGCGTGCCTGGATCGTCACGTCGAGCGCGGTGGTCGGCTCGTCTGCGATCAGGAGGTCGGGATTGCACGCCAGCGCCTGGGCGATCATGACTCGCTGCTTCATCCCGCCCGACAGCTCGTGGGGATAGCTCGACATGATCTTGCGCGGGTTGGGGATCTGCGTCTCCGCCAGCGCGCCGGCGACGAGCTCGTCGACTCGCCTTCTGAGGCGTCTCGCCTGACTGCGCAATGGTGGGAACCGCAGCGCCAGGCGCTCGATCGTCCTCGTCCGCTGGGAGGCGGCCCTGCGCATGATGCGCGGCGCCCTACCCTCCCATACGTCGAGCAGCTCCTGGCTGCGATGCTGGTAGAAGACCTCGGCAACCTGGTCGCCGATCGGCATCGCCGGGTTGAGGGCCTTGCCGGGATCCTGGAAGATCATCGCGATCCGGTTGCCGCGAATCGTCAGGAGGTCCGCTGGAGAGATCTTGAGGAGGTCGACGGGCGGCGCCACGTGCTCCCGGGCCTCTCGGCTCCAGAAGTCGATCCGCCCTCCGGCGTACACGCCGGGCGGGGTGGGTATCAGCCGCAGGAAAGAACGGGCCGTGACGCTCTTCCCACAGCCCGTCTCGCCGACTAGCCCGAGGATCTCGCCATCGAGGATGTCGAAGGAGACTCCGTCGACGGCACGAACGAGGCCGGCTTTCGTCTGAAAGTAGACCTTGAGCCCATCGACCGAAGCGACGAGCGGCGCCGTCGTGCGCCCGGCCGGCATCGTCGCCTCGGCCGTCATCGACCCTCTGTGCGCGGGTCGAGGACGTCCCGGAGCCCGTCGCCGAACAGGTTGAATGCGAGCGCCCACAGGAAGACCATGGCTCCCGGGATCGTCGATGCCCACCACCGACCGGCCGAGATCCCAGCTTGGCCTTCGCTCACGAGCACTCCCCACTCCGCCAAGCCCGCCTCCGCCAGCCCGATGAAGCTGAGCGTCGCGCCGACGAGGACGATGTTGCCCATGTCGAGCGTCGCCTGCACGACCACCGGGGTGATCGAGTTCGGGAGCACGTCCCTGCGGTAGATGTTGAACCTCGAGTCACCGATCACCCGGGCCGCGTCGACGTACTCGTTCTGCTTCACATGGATGATCTGGCCTCGGATGATCCTGGCGTACTTCACCCAGAACACGACGGTCAGGGCGAAGATGATGTTGGCGAACGACGGTCCGAGCACCGCCGCGATGGCGAGGGCGAAGATCAGCTCGGGAATGGCGAGGAAGACGTCGACGATCCGCATGATGACCTCGTCGACCTTGCCGCCGATGAAACCGGCGATGCTCCCCATGATCGTGCCGACGACCATGGTGATGCTCACGACGATGGCCGACATCTGCAGCGAGGTCCGCGCCCCCCACAGCACCCCGTAGAGCACGTCCCCGCCGGTCGAGGTCGTACCGAGCAGATGCCCTGGAGTCCCCGGCGGCTCGTTGAGCGCCGTCCAGTCCCGCGGCATCTGATACGGATCAGGCCGGTTCGGCTCCGTGATGAGCGGTGCCAGCAACGCAACGCCGATCAGCGCGACGATGATCACGAGGCCGACGACCGTGGTCGGGTTGCTGAGGACGTCGCGTGCCACCTCGCCGAATCGCTTGACGCGAACAGCCAGGGGACCCGATGTCGGCAGGACGGATCTGCGAGCGGCTGTGTCGACCATGTCTCAGCTCCCGAGGATCACACGTCGGTCGAGGTACGCGTACAGCACGTCGACGACGAGGTTGACCACGAGGAACAGGATGCTGGTGAACAGGACGTACGCCATGATCGTCGCCTGATCGCCCCGAAGCACCGCATCCGCCATCCACCGCCCCATGCCGGGCCAGATGAAGATGATCTCGACGACGACCGTTCCCTGAAGGAGGAAGCCGAAGCCGAGGCCGATCACGGTCACGGTGGGGATCAGAGCGTTGCGACGCGCATGGCGGCGGAGCACCAGCCTCTCAGGGAGGCCCTTCGCCCTGGCGGCGTCGACGTAGTCCTCGTTGAGCTCCTCGGCGAGCGAGGATCGCATCATCCTCGTGATGATGGCGGTGGCGCCGTAGCCGAGTGTGACTGCCGGGAGAGTCAGATGCCACAAGGCGTCGCGCATGGCGGTGAAGCTGCCGGCCAGGAGCGCATCGAGGGTGTAGACGCCGGTTGGATGTGCGATCGACGCGAACACCGCAGCGTCGGAGCGGCCGACCGGGAACCAGCCGAGCCGCACCCAGAAGATGATGAGGAGCACGATCGCGAACCAGAAGATCGGTGTGGCCGCCCCGCTGATGGCGAATATCCGCGTGAGATGGTCGGGGAGGCGGTTACGCCTCGCACCGGCGAACGTGCCGAGTGCGATTCCCATGGTGACGGCCACGATCGCTGCGGCCACCGACAGCTCCAGCGTCGCCGCCAGCCGTCGCGGAAGCACCTCCATAACCGGAGCCGCCGAAACACCCGAGTACCCGAGGTCGCCCCGCACCACTCCCCCGAGCCACGCGATGTATTGCTCAGGGAGCGACTCGTCGAGCCCGTAGCGCTCCTCGATCTCGGCGACTTCCGCGGCTGTCATCTCGTGCTCGAGGTAGATGGCGATCGGATTGCCTCCAACCCTGCCGAGGGCGAAGACGATGATCGACGTGCCCACCAAGATCAGAGGCAGGATCAGCAACCTTCGGATGACGTACTCGCGGATCTGCACGTGGTGTCATCTATCCGATCGATCGTCACTCAGCCGTCGCCGCGGCCGTGTGCACCCGAACGATACCGGGCGGGCGCACACGGCCCGGCGGTGCGTCACTTGTCGAAGAGCGCGAACTTCAGGCTCGGCCGCGGCCACAGTGGGTTCATCTGGAAGTTCTCGACCCAGCTCCTGTGCGCCATGAGCGCTCGCTCGTTCCCGGGGATGACCCACATGGGGTCGTCATAGAGCGTCTGGGTGAGCTCTTGGTAGATCTCGACGCGCCTGTCCGTGTCCGTCGAGACGGCCGCCTCCTCCACCAGCGCCGCGATGGCGTCGGGATCGCTGTAGCCGTTCCGGAACACGTGAACCTCTCCCCATTCGCCGTCCGGATGGACATACGCCGCGAACAGCGCCGCCGGATCCGCGAATGGGTCGGCGTTCTTGATCCACGCCGCATACGGGAACGGGACCTCTCCATGGGCAGTGTCGAATTGCACCTCGACGACCGCCAGGACGTTGATGACGAAGTTCTCGTTGAGGGCCGCCATCGAGTCCTTGAGCACGAGGCCCGCCGTCTCGAAGATTCCGCCCTCCTCGACGAGGACCGTCATCGTGAATCCCTCGTCCCACCACCCGGTCTCTCGGAAGAGCTCCTCGGCGCGGGCCAGGTCCGTCTCGTAACGCGGCAACGAGTCGTCGTAGCCGAGCATCCCCTGCGGCAGGTAGTGCGGGATCGTCCCGCCGAGGCCGCTCAACCCGCCTTCGATGAACGCCTGGTAGTCGAACGCCAGGTTGAATGCCTGTCGCACTCTCGGGTCCCAGAAGAAGTCGGCCGGGATCGTGTCCTCCGGCGGCAACAGGTCTTCCTGGATGTCGAGGTTCAATCCGACGTGAACCGGCTCGAGCAGCCACTCGCCGGTGAAGATCGTCACGCCCTCTGCACCTTCGAGGTCGGTGATGAAGGTCGGGTCCGTCTCGATCGAGTCGTAGTCGCCGGCTCGGAGGCCGAGCACTCTCACGTCGGAGTCGGGGACCTGATCGATCCGGACGTCGAGCTTGGCCGGCTCGCCCCAGTAGTCCTCGAACACCTCGAGCTGGATGTTCTCGCCGCGATTCCACTCCGTCAGGCGATAGGCGCCGCTGCCGACGGCGTTGCCTGAGAAGAACTCATTCGGAGTGCCGGCCGCGACACCACCGTTGGCTTCGACCGCTTCCTGGCTGACGATCGAGGCGACCGCCGCCGTGACGACCGAGTTGAGGAAGGCGGCGTTGCGCTCCGCCAGGGTGACCACGAAGTTGTTCCCGTCGACGGATGTCTCGGCGACGATGTCTGCGAGAACACTGCTGTTGCCCTCGGGCAGGCTCATCGTGAGGGCACGATCCCATGAGAACTTCACGACGTCCGCGGTGAGCTCGCTGCCGTCGTGGAACACGGCCCCTTCCCTGATCGGGAACGTGTACGTCAGGCCGTCCTCCGAGATCAGGCCGTTGTCGATCGTCGGCACCTCGGAGGCCACGCCGGGAACTAGATCAGGACCTCCCGGCCCGATCTCGACGAGCCGCTCGTAGACCTGCAGGATCACCGTCTCGCCGGCTTCTCCGGCTGCGACCTGTGCCGGGTCCAAGCTGAGTGGCTCATCATCGGCAGCATGAACGTACAGGCCGGCATTGCTGACATCGCCGTCGGTCGACGGCTCAGTGTCCTCGGTTTGACCCGGCTCGGTCGTGCTCGAGGGCTCTTCGCTCGAGCATGCCGCCAGAACCAGTGACAGCGCGATGGCGATGATTGTCGGCGTCTTGAGGCGACCGAATCGGTCGTGTCGGAATCGCATGCGGGCTCCCTCCGTATATGGGTGTGTCCGCAACCGCGGGCATCCTCCGTACCGCAATCGATTGCGGAAACCCGCCTGAAAGCTAGACCGACGTTCGAGGCCCGTCAACAGGATGGGCACCGTGAGCGGGTTGGCTACGTGGCGGGCCGCGCGCTCGATGCCGACGCTGCCGTCAGGCGGGCCGGGCTCGCTCTGCGACGACGTCGAGGAGCGGCACGACCCGGATGTTCCGACGCGTCAACTCGGCCCCGCAGTGAGCACACGCGGCGATCATGTGCGTCTCGTGCCCGCAGTCGTCGTGGATGGCGACGCGCGCCGCGGTCGCAGGCTCCCAACGATCTCCGAAGCGCCACAACGCCATGAGGACGTCGAACAGATCGCGACCCTTGTCGGTGAGGACGTACTCGTGCCTGGTCGGATTGTCCTGGTACTGCTTCGTCGTGAGGATGTCCTTGTCGACGAGCCCCTGCAGCCTGTCGGCGAGGATGTTGCGGGCAATGCCGAGATCCTTCTGGAAGTCGTCGAAGCGGCGCACGCCGAAGAAGGCGTCGCGCACGATGAGGAGGCTCCACCGATCGCCGATGACGTCGACCGTGTTGGCGACCGAGCAGTCGAGGTGGTCGAGGGACTTCCGTGGAGGCATGGAGACAGCATAGTCGGTTGCGTTACGAAACCAACTTGCAGTAGTGTGGGTTTCGTAACGCTACTGACTGGAGTGATCCATGCGTACCACCCCCCGCATCACGAGAGCGATGCGCCGCACCATCGCCAGGGAGCCGCTCGTGCGCCTGGCGATTCCCGTCGAGACCGTCATCGACCAACTCGAGCGCAGGCCTGTCCGGATATCGGGAGGCAAGTCATGGGAGCGATGAGCACGACCGCCCGCTGGACGAGTCGGGTCGCCCCCGGCCCGGTCTCCGCCGTGGCCGAGTGGATGTGGTTCAGGCCGCGGGCGAGACGAGCAGGACCGCGGCCCTCGGGTGCGAAGCCCTTCGAGCTCACGGTCGGCAAGCGCGACCTCGGCGGCTACACGCTCGGCACCGGTGAGCCTGTGCTCCTCCTCCACGGCTGGGGAGGCGACGCCAGCGATCTCAACCCGCTCGCCGAGGCCGTCGCCTCGCACGGAGCCCGCGCCGTGGTCCCCGAGCTGCCCGGCCACGGCTCCGATCGCGGATCGCGCGCCGACCTCTTCGCGATGACGGCCACCGTCTCGGCGGTCGGATGGATGTTCGGGGCGCCCGACGTCGTCGTCGCCCACTCGTTCGGCGCCCCCGTCGCCTTCTCGGCATTCGCAGCCGGCGGTCCCCGCCACGTGATGCTGATCGCCCCCGCCCTCCGTATGGACGGCTACTTCGATTGGTTCGTCGCCCGGCTCGGCTTGTCGCACGGCGCACGGCGACGGTTCTCGGGGCGCATCGAGCGGTTCGCCGGCCCGCAGATCATGTCGATCATGCGCGGCGAAGGAGTGATACCCGGAGCCGACGTGCTCATCGTGCACGATCCAGCCGATCGCACGATCGCATTCGCCGATTCCGAGCGGTACGCCGCGGCGCATCCACGGACGAGCCTGATGCCGGTGGGCGGTGCCGGCCACCAGGAGATCCTCGGACATCCCGCCGTGCTCGATGCGGTGAGCCGACTGCTCCCGATCTGATACCGGCCGACGGCTCGGACCAGACCGTTCGGCCCCTACATTCCGGCGTCCCCCTGTCGCAATAGTGCGATGGTGGTACGCAAGAACGGAGGGGCCACCCAAGCCGATCGTTCCGGCGTCCCCCTGTCGTAATAGTGCGATGGTGGTACGCAGGAACGGAGGGTGGCAGCCCCCCTGACCCCAACCCCCAACGCTCCAGCGAAGCCATGATTGATCTCAAGCAGGTTTTGGCATTCTCCGATGAAACAACGGTGAAGGATGCGAACGGGGTTCACTTCGTGTTCCCCCGCCCGACGCGGGTGCCGCCGAGCGCTCGACGACGCTCGAGCGGTTCGCGCAACCGGTCTGACCGAAACGGGGCTCGCGACGCGGAAGTCCGAATGGGATGGACCCGAATGGGATGGACCCGAGTGGGATGAGTATGTCAGAGCAGAGTGCCGATCAGACGGAGCACGAGGCGGACACGGCGATGGCTCGCCGACTGCTGCATCCCAGGCTCGCCTCGCAGCTCGCCCAGCTCGGGCTCGCACATGACGTAGCTCCTGACCTGGCCTCTTGGAACCGGCTCCTCGCCACGGTGCACGACCACTACGCGGAGTCGGAACGGCTGAGCGACGACCTCATGGAGGCCATGCGAGGCTGGTCGAGCTTCGAGAACCTGTTCCGAATCTCGCCGATCCCGATCATGGAGCAGGACTATTCGGCGCTCGAGCGCTGGATGGAGGATCTGCGGCGCACCGGGGTGACCAGCCTGAGGGAGCACCTCGGAGACGACCTCGAGGCGATCAGGGCGATCGTCCCGATGATCCGTATCGTCGCAGCCAATCCGGCGGCGGTGCGCGCCGTCGGCCTGCCGCTCGACCGGCTGATCGGACCGATCTCGCCCCACATCGTCAACGACGGTTCCCAGACCGGCTGGCTGACCCAACTGCAGGCCGTGTGGGACCGTGAGCCCGTCGCCTACGCAGCCTTCACAGCAGCGACGGCCAGCGGGGTGGCCTACGACGCGGAGTCGATCCTGGCGGCACCGGTCATCGCCGGATCGCCCGACTTCTCGAGAGCGGTGTTCACCGTCATCGACGTGACGAGCCACCGCAACGAGGAGCGCAGGATGGAAGACCTGGTACTCGCCAAGAACCGGTTCCTGGCGGCCGTGAGCCACGAGATCCGTACTCCTCTGACGGCCATCCTCGGGTTCTCTCGCCTGCTCCACGAGGACGGCGCGATCGCTCACCACGACCGCGCCAGGATGATCTCCTCGATCGTCGAGCATTCCCAAGCCGTCGCCGATCTCGTCGAGGACCTGCTGGTGGCCGCCCGAGCGGAGATGGGCCAGATCGAGCTCGTCAACACGACCTTCGACCTCGTCGATCTCATCAACCAGACGCTCCGAGCGGGTGGGTCGTTCACGTCCGGGGTCTCCCTACGGCACGAGGGCGAGCTCACGAGGGCAGTAGGCGACCCGGCCCGAGTCCGCCAGATCGTGAGGAACCTCCTGACCAATGCGGAGCGGTACGGCGGAACCCAGGTGTCGATCACCGTTAGGGACGCCGCCGGGTGGCTGCAGGTCGATGTCGTCGACGATGGAGCCGGCCTCCCCGTCGACCAATGGGAGCGGGTGTTCGAGCCGTACCACCGGGCCCACGAGAGCACCGACCAACCCGAGTCGGTCGGGATCGGTCTCGCCATCTCCAGGCAGCTCACCGACCTGATGGGCGGCATGCTCGACTATCGCTACGAGTCCGGTCACAGCATCTTCCGCCTGTCGCTGCAGGCCGCCTCGGGGTGA
>DASWKR010000069.1 GCA_036396535.1 Acidimicrobiia bacterium
GTGATGCCGGGTGATAATACGGAGATGCAGGTGGAGTTGATCAACCCGATCGCGATGGATGAGGGGTTACGGTTCGCCATTCGTGAGGGTGGCCGCACTGTCGGCGCCGGCCGCGTCATCAAAATCACCAAATAGCCAGAAACACGAGGCACACCGATGGCTTCTGACAAACGCCCGCCGATCACGCTCGCATGTGAGAGCTGCAAGCGGCGCAACTACGTCACTACCAAGAGCAAGACCAACACCAGGGAGCGGCTCGAGCTCAAGAAGTACTGTCGCTGGTGTCGCACCCATACGGCGCACCGCGAGACCCGCTGACTTCTCCCGGCGCCGCGACCTCTGTCGGACGGCGCCGACCGAGCTCCCGGCGACGTACATGAGGCGAGCGACCGCTTCAGATTACGCTCCTTGTCAGTGACGTTGGAGCAGCTCGAGGGCGCGGCTTACGGTCCGGTGACCGTCAGGCTCACGGCCGACCGTATCGCTGCCTATGTCGCTGCGACCACCGACGACGCCGACCGCTGGGTCACGCATGCCCCACCGTCGATCGCCGGTGCGCTCCTGTTCGCCGTGGCGCCCGACTTCCTGTGGTCGGAAGACGTCGGGTCACTGTCGACCGTGCTCGTCCACACGGACCAGTCGTTCCAGTGGCATGGCCCGCTGCCCGTCGACGCAGAGGTTGCGGTGGCGGCCGCGGTGAGCCGGGTGCGCGTCCGCGGCCCGATGAACTTCGTCACGTTCGAGGCGACGATGGCCACGAACGGCCGGACCGTGGTCGACTCGACATCCAACTTCCTCATGGGCGCAGATGTGGCAGGCGACCCGCCCGCCGAGAGCGAGGAGCCGCCGGTTCGCCTGTGCGGGATCGTGGAACGTCCTCGGATCGGCTCGACCGATCGCCTCGCCAAGTCGGCCAGCCGTGTCGACCTCGTCCGGTATGCCGCCGCATCCGGCGACTTCAACCCGGTTCACTACGACCACGACGCCGCCCGAGCTGCGGGGCTCCCGGGCGTAGTGGTCCACGGGCTCCTGACGATGGCTTGGGCGTCGCAGATCGCTGCATCTGCAAGTCCCCGATCCGATCCGCTCGTGGAGATGCGTGCCCGATTTCGCGCCGCGCTGCTCCCCGGTGCCCAGGCCGTCGTCGAGGGGGCGAGGGCCGAGGACGGTCACCTGGCGGTGTCGGTTGGTGCCGGCGACGCCCGGGCCGTGGTGTGCCGCGTCGTCACGAGGGACGGGTAACACGGTGAGTCTCGGAGGAGTCCAACGAGACGACGAGCTGATCGTCTCCGCACAGGCCGGAGACGAGGCAGCATTCACGGAGCTGGTACGGAGGCACCAGAGTGAGGTGTACACGCTGGCGCTGCGTCTCACGTCAGATCGCGAGCTCGCAGCAGACGTCGCCCAGGACGCCCTCGTCAGGGCGTGGCGCGCCCTCCCGCGGTTCAGGGGAGACGCCCAGTTCTCGACGTGGCTGTACCGGATCGTCGTCAACGTCGCATGGACGCACCGCAAACGCGCCGCTCGCCACCGAGCCGATCCGCTCGACCCGGATCAGGCGCTCGAGGCAGACGCCGTCTCCCCCGAGGCGGCGGGCGACGCAGCCGACCTCCGACCCAAGTTGCTGCTGGCACTCGGGCAGCTCTCTCCCGAGGTCAGGGCGGTCGTCGTCATGAAGGACGTCTACGACTGGCCGCACGGCGACATCGCATCTCATCTCGGTATCTCGGTCGCAGCCGCCAAGGTGCGCCTCCACCGGGGGCGCAAGCGTCTCAGGGTGATCCTCGACTCGGAGGGTGCCGGGCCATGACGTCGTTTCGATGCGCCGCGGTGCGAATCGCCGGACCGACGGGGGTGCCGCGCCTTCTCGGACGCCATGCGGCAACCTGCCTGGCCTGCCAGGCCGAGGTCGCCCGCAACAAGCGGGTGGCACGGGAGCTCAGCGGCTTGCGGGCCCAGATCGTCGATCCGCCGTTCGATCTGGCGGCGCGGGTCGGCGAGGCCATTGGTCTCGAGCCCCTCCCCTGGGGGGCGAGGCAGCCGCGAGTCGGCACCGCGGGGCGGATCATCGCCGCCTCGGCCGTGGGGGCCACCGCAGGTGTGCTCGCGGTGGCGGCGTTGCGGCGCCGCAGCGCCGCCTGACGGAGTCCATACCCCTGTCGAGGTTTTACACTGTCAGATGCCGGCTCATATACTTGTCTGTCGGGACAGCCCTGGTTCCGGAGGGGTGTAGCTCTAATTGGTCAGAGCGCCGGTCTCCAAAACCGGAGGTTGTGGGTTCGAGTCCCGCCACCCCTGCCACGTCGGAAGGATGAGGTCGCGTGAATCGCGAGATGCGTCGTTTGGCGCAGAAGGAAGAAGAGAGGGCCCGAAAGCGGCGCCAGGAGGGCACGCGCACCAAGCGCGAGCGAACCCCCTTTCGCCAATTCGTGCGTGAGGTTCGCCAGGAGTTGAAGCGCGTCGCCTGGCCGACGAGGCAGGAGACGGTCACGTTCTCGCTCGTCGTTCTCATCGTTACCGGCTTCGTCACGGCCCTCACGTTCGGCCTCGACTTCGCCTTCAAGGAGAGCGTGCTCAGGTTCTTGGAGTCCGTGTGACCACGATCGACGATCCGGGCACCGACGATGGCGACGAGAGTGCCGACCTCGTGGGAGGCGGCGCGGTGATCGACGTCGAAGAGCGCGAGCCGGCACCACCGGAGGAGAACGGTGACGCCCCAGAGCCGGACGTGCCCCGGGGTGAGGACACTCCGCCGACCGACGAGCCGGCAGAGCCGGCCGAGTCATCGGCCGAGCCCGTCCCTCCGGAGCCATTGAGCCCGTACGACCTGCCGGGCGCCTGGTACGTCGTCCACTCCTACTCCGGCTACGAGAACAAGGTCAAGGCGAACCTCGAGACACGCATCAAGTCGATGCACCTCGAGGACAAGGTGTTCGACGTCGTCATCCCGATGGAAGAGGTCGTCGAGTTCAAGAACGGCCGCAAGGTGAACGTCCTGCGCAAGAAGTTCCCCGGATACATCCTCTGCCGGCTCTACCTCGACGACGACTCGTGGTACGCCGTGCGCAACACCCCGGGCGTGACAGGGTTCGTCGGCTCGGCCTCGAAGCCGACGCCGCTCTCCAGGCGTGAGGTCGAGCGGATCCTCGGGGTCAAGCGCGGCGAGGAAGCCGAGAAGAAGGAGCCCCGCTTCAAGCCTGCCTGGGAGGTCGGCGAGACCGTCCGGGTCGTCGAAGGGCCGTTCGCCGACTTCAACGGCGTCATCGAGGACATCAACGTCGATCAGTCGAAGGTCAGGGTGCTGGTGGACATCTTCGGGCGCGAGACGCCGGTCGAGCTGAACTTCGACCAGATCCTGAAATACTGAGAGAGGCACTGCAATGGGTCGCAAGAGGCTGATGACCGTCCTCAAGCTGCAGATCCCGGCCGGCCAGGCGAGTCCGGCTCCGCCCGTTGGCCCGGCGCTCGGCCAGCACGGCGTCAACATCATGGACTTCGTGAAGTCGTACAACGAAGCCACCGCATCGCAGATCGGCACGATCGTTCCTGTCGAGATCTCGATCTACGAGGACAGGTCGTTCACGTTCGTGACGAAGACTCCGCCCGCCGCCGTCATGCTGCGACAGGCCGCTCGAGTGGAGAAGGGCTCAGCCGAGCCGCAGAAGGAGAAGGTCGGATCTGTCAGCAGGAAGCAGGTTCGGGAGATCGCCGAGACGAAGATGGTCGACCTCAACGCCAACGACATCGAGGCGGCCATGAAGGTCATCGAGGGGACGGCCAGATCGATGGGGATCACGGTCAACGGCTGATCCGTCACCGACAGACAGACATGTGGAAGGCCGCCGAGTGCGGCCGCGAGACCACGAGGAGCCACCAAATGGCACAAGCGAAGAACTCCGCCGTCGCCGCCCGCACCATCGACAAAGAGAATCTCTACGGTCCGCGTGAGGCGACCGAGCTCGTGAAGTCCGTGGCGTTCGCCAAGTTCGACGAGAGCGTGGACGCCGTGTTCCAGCTCGGGATCGACGCCAGGCAGGCAGATCAGATCGTCCGCGGGACGGTCAGCCTGCCCCACGGGACGGGCAAGTCGATACGGGTCCTGGTTTTCGCCGAGGGCGAGAAGGCCAAGGAGGCCGAAGAGGCGGGGGCCGACATCGTCGGCGGAGCCGAGCTGGCCGAAGCGATCTCGGGCGGCAGAGCGCTCGACTTCGATCTCGCCATCGCCACGCCGGACCTCATGCCGTCCGTCGGGAAGCTCGGCTCCGTGCTGGGGCCGAGGGGCCTGATGCCGAATCCGAAGAGCGGTACCGTGACCCAGGATGTGGGCAAGACCGTCGGTGAGTTCAAGGCCGGCAGGGTCGAATACCGCAACGACCGTTACGGCAACGTCCACGTGCCGATCGGCCGCGTCTCCTTCGAGGCTGCCCAACTCCTCGAGAACTTCGGGGCGGTCGCCGACGAGCTCATGAGGAACAGACCGGCCGCAGCCAAGGGCAGGTACATGCGCAAGGTGGCGGTGGCTTCGACGATGGGTCCCGGCGTCAAGATCGATCCGACGCAGGTGGAGGACCTCGTCAAGTCGCTCAGGTGAGGCGTCGCCGCACCCAGCAGCCGAGCCTGAGGAGCCTCGGGAGGGGTGTCGGAGTCACACGATCTCTCTGATGTCGCGCTCGAGCGCCGCCGGGTCGCGCGGCGCTCGCATCGTGTGGAAGACGTCCACCACCTCGCCGGCATTCGTGTCGATGCGGGCCCGGGTGATGCCGAGGTCGTGCCGGGCGAGTGCCTGGGCGAGGTCGTGGAGCAAGCCGAGCCGGTCGGCGCATCGCACCTCGACGAGGGCCCCCTGGGGGCGACGCTCCAGTCGGACGCCGGTGGCGATCCCCCCGGCGACCTTGGCCCGATAGGCGTGACGCTTCTCGGCGAGGTGCGGCTCGATGTCGCGCCCCGTCACGATCGTGTGCACGAGGTCATCGGCCGCGCCTTGCAGCCTGGCGGAGGCCGGCGCCGCTCTGGTGAGCTCCTCGACGACCTCGAACGTGTCGATGACGACACCGTCGCGCCTCGTGAGCACCCTGGCATCGATCACGGAGAGGCCGTGGACTGCCAGCACGCCCGCCGCGGTGGCGAGGAGCGCCGGGCGGTCTTTCGTGCACAGGACGACCTGGCCGGTCGCCTCGCGAGTTGCCGTCGTCACCCGGGCCTCCCCGTCCATCGGCGGCGGGGTCACGGCCAGGGTCTGCGCCGCCAGAGCCTGCGGGTCGTACTCGGCGAGGGCGCTCGCCGGGAGCATGCGGAGGTGAGCGAGGACGTCGCCGAGCGGCGCCCCGCTCCGTGCGACGACACCGGCGAGCTGATCCGCCGACCGGCGCGCTGGGCTCAAGCCGCGCAGCGCAGCCTGCACCGCAGCGTGGGCGCGTCTCAACAGGCTGGCCTTCCATGCGCTCCATGTGTCCGAACCGGTCGCCCGCGAGTCGGCGACCGTGAGCACGTACAGCATGTCGAGCACGCGCTGGTCCCCGATCGCATCCACCGCCTCTGCGATCACCTGCTCGTCGCTCAGATCGAAGCGAGTGGCCAGATCCGGCAGGAGGAGATGGTGGCGCACCAGCGTCGCGAGTGTGTCCGTTCCGTCCTGGCCGAGTCCGAGTCGCTCTCCGAGGCCGGACATCATGGCGGCGCCCGCCTCGGAGTGATCGCCCGGTGTCCCCTTCCCGACGTCGTGGACGAGCGCAGCCAGCCCGAGGAGCTCCCGCTCGTGCTCGTCGAGGGCCGCAACCGGGTGGCCCGGCTCGCCGAGGACCGATGCCAGCTCGTCGACCGTTCTGACGAGGTGGTCGAACACCGGGTGGGCGTGAAAGGCGACGGCGTGCGGCATGTCCAGCACGGCCGCCAGCTCCGGCATC
The DNA here is from genome assembly GCA_036396535.1 of Acidimicrobiia bacterium. Classification (NCBI taxonomy): domain Bacteria; kingdom Bacillati; phylum Actinomycetota; class Acidimicrobiia; species Acidimicrobiia bacterium. Next base: position 5,904 of record DASWKR010000069.1, read on the forward strand.
GACCTGGAGAGCCACCCTGCCTCGACGAGCTGCCCGAAGACGACCCGCGGCCAGCCGGGCTGCAGGAGCCAGACGACTGCTCGCCTCATTCCGGTGCTCGGCGTGAGCGGGGCATCGACCGGTCGCAGCTCGCCGTGCGACATCGGACGGCCTGCCATCGCGGCGTGCAGGGCGGAGGCGGCAACCGGATCGGACGTGATCGGAGTGCTGTGGGGCTTGGGCGACGCCGCGGGACGCCGCAGCCGGTCGGGGAAGCGCTCGGTGAGGAGCGACTCGACGGACCTGCGGGCGTGCACCACTGCTTCGCCGACGGCGGCGACGCTCAGGTCGAGCCACTCGGCCACTCCGGCGCGCACGTCGAAGTCGTAGCGATCGTGGGCCCGGCCGGTGACGGCGTGGAGCGCGTTGCGCACCTCGAGGAGCACACGCCACGCTTCGGTCTCCTCGTCCTCTCGCTCGTCGGGGGTCTCGCCGCGCGTCCGCCGGGCGATGCGGTCCCACTCGAGGATCTGGAGGGCTCGGATCCCGCCCCTTCCGGTCTTCACGTCGCATGCCATGAGGAGGTACGGCTCGGAGGCGCGCCGTCGCTCCTCCTCTCCGACCCAGCCGTTGCGGATGCGATCGGACCGCCGACGGACGAGACGAGCCATGCCGCTGTCGAGCTCGCCGAGCAGGTCGGGGTCTCCTGCGACGAGTCGGGTGGTGAGCAGCGACGAAAGGGTCTCCGGGCTCGACCTCGCCAACTCGAGAGCCTGCTTGGGCGTCCTGACCGCGTGGCCGACCCGCAACCCTGCGTCCCAGAGCGGACCGAAGACTCTCCTGGCGTCTGCCGCCCTGAAGCCCCTGCTGTGGAGGATCATGAGGTCGACGTCCGAGCCGAGGCAGAGCGTCCTCGCCCCATACCCGCCCGTGGCGACCACCGCCACCCGCTCGAGCGCAGCATCGAGCGCGATCTGGCGTACTGCGACGTCGAGAAGTCCGACGAGGCGGTCGCTCAGCTGGCGGGGTGCGACGGCCTTCGGGTGGCGTCGCATGGCGAGGAAGTCGTCGAGCATGTCAGATACATTCTCGGCGGTTTCGTCCCGCCCGGTCCGGCGGCCTACAGGGCGTCTGTGCCCCTCTCACCGGTACGGATTCGCAGCACGTCCTCCAGCGGGAGCACTGCGACCTTGCCGTCTCCGATCTCACCGGTGCGGGCGGCTTCCTCGATGGCGTCGACCGCCCGGGCCGCATCCTCGGAGCCGACGAGGACCTCGATGCGGATCTTCGGCACGAAGTCGACCTGGTACTCGGCGCCGCGGTACAGCTCAGTCTGGCCGGACTGGCGACCGAACCCGCGCACCTCGGAGACGGTCATGCCGTCGACGCCGATCCCCTTGAGGGCAGACTTCACGTCCTCGAGCTTGAAGGGCTTGATGTAGGCGATGATGAGCTTCACGATCGTTCTACCTCACTCGTTCGTGTAGGCGCGCTCTTCGTGCAGCCTGATGTCCAGGCCTTCGATCTCGGCATCCTCGTCTGCTCGGAGCCCGATGGTGGCGTCGATGACCTTGGCGATGGCGTAGGTCGCCACGAAGCTGAAGGTCAGAATCGCCACGACACCGACGAGCTGCTTCAGGAAGAGGCCGCCGCCCCCGTAGAGGAGGCCTTCCTCCAGCAGCCCGGGGTTCACCGCGATCGAAGCGAACACGCCGGTGGCCAGGGATCCGACGATGCCGCCCACCATGTGGATGCCGACCACGTCGAGCGAGTCGTCGTACCCGTAGCGCTCCTTGAGGTTGACGGCCCAAAAGCACATCCCGCCTGCCGCCAGGCCGATGATCATGCTCGGGAGGACGTCGACGAAGCCGGCCGCCGGCGTGATGGCGACGAGTCCGGCGACCGCTCCGGAGGCAGCCCCGAGCACGGTCGGTTTCCCGGATTTACGCCACTCGGCGATCATCCAGCCGAGCAAGCCGAACGACGCTCCGATCTGCGTCATCACCAGGGCGCTCACCGCGATCTCGTCGGCGGCGAGAGCACTCCCTGCGTTGAATCCGAACCAGCCGAACCACAGGATGCCGGCGCCGACGAGGGTCAGGGGGAGTGAGTGGGGCCGCATCGCCTCCGTCCCGAATCCGCGTCTCGGCCCGAGCACCAGCACGAGCGCCAGAGCGGCGACGCCGGCGTTGATGTGGATGACGAGGCCGCCGGCGAAGTCTCTGGCGCCCCACTCGAAGAGCCATCCGGATCCGAATCCCCAATGCGCCGCGATCGGGTACACGATGAGAGCCCAGGCCGCTGCGAAGGCGATCCAAGCCGAGAACTTCATCCTCCCTGCGACGGCTCCGGAGATGAGGGCCGGCGTGATGATGGCGAACATCATCTGGAAGGCGAAGAAGAGCAACTCATCGCTCTCGACCGAGTTCAGGAACGGCTTGCCGAAGCGCCCGATGATGTTCCCGTACGTCCCGTCGAAGGCGATCGAGTATCCGATGGCGGTCCAGACGGCGGTGACGATGCCGATCGTGACGAAGTTCATCATCAGCATGTTGAGGACGTTCTTGGCGCGGACCATGCCGCCGTAGAACAGCGCGAGCCCCGGCGTCATGAACAGCACGAGCGCCGCGGCGACCAGTACGAAGGCGACGTCTCCAGGTTCCATGGTCCCTCGCTCCCTCGACCTGTGGACTGTCCGACCGCGATGGTGAGGGGCGTTTGTTACAGGCGAGTTTCCTCTGTGTGAACACCGCGTGGCCTGGCCCGAGGGTGCGCACGCACCAGCCGAGAACGGGAGGCGGTCGTCGCCCGACATGGGTCTTCCGACCCGATTTCCACTGGACATCGCTGCGCGATTCGACCAAACTCGCGCTCAACGAGAACACGGGGTGTCCTGGACCGGTGGCAGGGACGATCCACCACCGTTCCGAGGGCGGCAATCGGCCACTCGGGCTCTCATGGCCAGCCCCTACCCTGGTCGGCCTGAGTGGGAACGTGTAGATGGCTTCCTGGCCCGCCGTCTGCCCGAATCCTCAGAGCGAACCGCCTTCCCGGGCCAGGACACCCAGTTCTCGCTCTCGAGCGCCCGGCTGACGGGCGCTCTCTTTCGCCTCTGCGGGACATGCGGGGCGTGCAGGCGCGAATTGACCTACTGCGAGTGCCTCCTTACGATTCCGAGCCAACTCGACAGGCCACAGACCGCCGGTGCCCTCGGCATAACGTTCTCGACGGAACTCCGGCGCAGGTCGCACCTTCCTCGAAGGGCTCCCTGCGTGCTCGTGGCCGGAGCCCCGATTCGTTTCGGGGCACATCGGGACCACACGACAGAGGAGGAGTGATGCCCCGACCAGAGAAGGTTGCGGCAGTCAGCGAGATCAAGGAGCGCCTCGAGAACGCTCGCGCCGTCTTCCTCGCCGAGTACGCCGGTCTCTCCGTCAAGGATCAGCAGGCCCTGCGGCGTGGCCTGCGGGAGCGGGGCGCCGAGTTCCGGGTCGTGAAGATGACGCTCGCCAAGCGGGCGGCGGCCGAGCTCGAGCTCACCGAGCTGGACGAGCTGCTGCTCGGCCCCACAGGACTCGCCTTCGCGGACGAGGATGCGGTCAGCACTGCCAAGGCGCTCAGGGACTTCGCCAGAGACCACGAGGTGTTCCGGATCAAGGGCGGCCTGCTCGGCAGGGACTACCTGACGCCGGAGCGCATCTCCGAGCTGGCGACGATCGACCCCCGCGAGGTTCTCCTCGCCAGGCTCGCAGGCGGCCTCCAGGCACCGCTCGCCAAGACGGCGGGTTTGCTGGCGGCGATGCCGCGCAACCTCGCCTCGATGCTGTCGCAGCTGATCGAGAAGCTGCCTGCCGCTCCCGGCGATGCCGACGCCCCGCCGGCCGACACCGCCATCGAGACCGCCGAGCCGCTCGACGACGCCGACGCACCCCAGGCACCCCCGGACGATTCGGCGGTGACGGATCCGGCGGACGACGCGGCAGAGCCTCCGGAGCCAGCCGAACCGGCCGACGAAGCCGAGACGGCCGCCACTGCAGACGAGTCACTCGACGAGACACCCGAGGCAGCAGCCGAGGCTGACGAACCAACCGATGACACGGCCTCCGAGGCCGAGGAGGAATGACGATGGCGAAGATGAAGACCGAGGACCTCCTGGGAGCGATCGAGGAGATGACCGTCCTCGAGCTCTCCGAGTTTCTCAAGGCGTTCGAAGAGCGCTTCGACGTGACGGCGGCCGCCCCCGTCGTGGTAGCCGCGGCACCCACCGGCGATGCCGCAGGGGCGGCTGCCGAGGAGGAGCAGGACGAGTTCGACGTTGTCCTCACCGCCGCCGGTGCTCAGAAGATCCAGGTGATCAAGGTCGTCCGCGAGCTGACCAGCCTCGGACTGAAGGAGGCCAAGGCAGTCGTCGACGAGGCACCCGGCAACGTGCTCTCCGCCGTCGACAAGGACGCAGCCGAAGCCGCCAAGGCGAAGCTCGAGGAAGCAGGCGCATCCGTCGAGCTGAGGTGACGGGTCAGGCGTAGCGGGCGACGACGGCGTCGTTGAACGTCGGCCAATGCTCCATCGCCCACGGGCCGAACTCCGTGTCGGTGAGGGCGGTGCACGCCAGCCCGGCGGCCGGGTCCACCCACAGGAAGGAGCCGGTCCCGCCGAAGTGCCCGAACGTCTCCCATGCATTGGTGAGGCCGGTCCAGTGCGGCGCCTTGTCGTGCTTCAGCTCGAACGTCAAGCCCCACGGGCAGGGGCTGTACCGGCCGAGCTCCGGCACGACGCCGTCGAGGTCCGGGAAGTGGGCCTCGGTCGCCATGCGCATCGTCTCGCCCGACACGAGGGTGGGGGCGAGGAGCTCGCGTCCGAACGTGAGAAGGTCCGTGATCGAACCGTGCATCGAGCCGGCGGGGGAGCCCCTGAGCGAGGTCGCCTCCAGCTCGAGCGGCTCGATCACCCCGAGCCGGAGGTACTCGCCGAATGCGATCCCCGTCGCCGCCGCCAGGTGTTCGGCGAACCGCTCGATCCCGGTGTTCGAGTAGATCCGGCGCGTCGCCGGGGGTGCGAGCACCACGTCGCCGTCGAACGCCAGCCCGGAAGCATGAGCGAGCAGGTGCCGGACGGTCGACCCTGGAGGCCCCGCCTCGTCGTCGAGGGTGATCGAGAGCTCTTCCATGGCGATCAGCGCGCACATCCCGACGAACAGCTTCGAAACCGACGCGATCCGCGGCGCCCAGTCGACGGCCCCCATCGTCCACAGCGTGCCGTCCGCGTTCGTCACCCCGGCCGCCACACGGTCCACGGGCCAGCGAGCGGCCAACTCCTCGAGCGAAGTCACCCCACGAACGTAACAGCACTCCTATCGCCGCCCAGGCGGCCGCAGTGGATCGCCTCGAGCGACGGGCGTGGGGTTCATGAAGGTCGAGCGCGTCGCACTCGACGGTCGTGCGGTGCGGGGGGCGGCAGCCTGGAGCCGAGTCGGCCGAGGGCGCCGCAACGTCTGGCGACGCCGATGCTCGGCGACAAGGTGAAACGGGTTCATGAAGGTCGAGCGCGTCGCGCTCGACGGTTCGCTCTGATCGCGGGGAAGCGGCAGCCTGGAGCCGAGTCGGCCCAGGGCGCCGGCTGGTCCGGCAACGCCGATGCTCGGCGACAAAGCAAACAGAGCCGAGTCGGCCCCGGCCGCCGGTGGATCACCTCGAGCGACGGCGACGGGGTTCACGAAGGTCGAGCGCCTCGCGCTCGACGGTTCGGTCTGGTCGTGGGGAAGCGGCAGCACGGAGCCGAGTCGGCCCAAGGCGCCGGTTGGTCCGGCGACGCCGATGCTCGGCGACAAAGCAAACAGAGCAAATACAGACCCTTGACACCCGCTGGATCGTCGCGGTATCGTCACGACGCCAGTTGAAGATGCGTTTTCGCGACTCTCGCTTTGCGGAGCCGGGATAGCAATGTGCTATCCTGGCATTTGCTCGTTCTCGCCCGATTGACGACCCACCCACCACAAGCATCCCAGCCACTGATCGACGCCGCGCTCCCAAGTGTCGTCAGGACGTGCGTCTCATAGGAGGAAACCCTTGGCCCGTGCGCGCACCGATCGCCTGTCGTTCGCCAAGATCCCGGAAGTCCAGCCGCTTCCGAATCTTCTCGAGGTCCAGCACGAGTCCTTCTCGTGGTTCCTGGAGCACGGGCTGAAGCAGATCTTCGCCGAGGTCTCGCCGATCGAGGACTTCACAGGCAACCTGGCGCTCGAGCTCACGGAGCACCGCTTCGGCGACGAGACGATGTCGATCGAAGAGGCGAAGGACAGGGACGACAACTACTCCAAGCCGCTGTTCGTGACGGCCCGCTTCCTCAACCGCGAGACGGGCGAGATCAAGGAGCAGCAGGTGTTCCTCGGCGACTTCCCGATGATGACACCCAACGGCACATTCATCATCAACGGGACCGAGCGGGTCGTCGTCAGTCAGCTGGTGCGGTCGCCCGGCGTCTACTTCGACGTCGTCATCGACAAGACGTCTGACAAGGACCTCTACAGCGCCAAGGTGATCCCGGGCAGGGGCGCTTGGCTCGAGTTCGACATCGACAAGAAGGACACGGTCGGTGTCCGGGTCGACCGGAAGCGGCGTCAGTTCGTGACGACCTTCGTTCGCGCCCTCGGGCTGGCCGAGAGCGACGAGGAGATCCTGGCGCTCTTCGACGGGTCGGACCTCATCGCCGCCACGCTCGAGAAGGACACGACGGCGACGCGAGACGAGGCGCTCCTCGACCTCTACCGCAAGTTGAGGCCGGGCGAGCTGACGACCGTCGAATCGGCGCGGGCGCTCATCAACACCCTCTTCTACAACTCGAAGCGATACGACCTCACTCGGGTCGGCCGCTACAAGATCGACCAGAAGTTCGGCCGCAAGCCGGTCTACCTCGACGACTACTCGGCCGAGGAGCACGGCCTGCTCACCCACGACGACATGATGGCGACCATCACGTACCTCATGGCCCTCCACAAGGGCGAGGATGGTTACCGCACCGACGACATCGACAATTTCGCGAATCGGCGCGTCCGTACGGTCGGTGAGCTCATCCAGAACCAGATCCGGGTCGGCCTCAGCCGGCTCGAGCGGGTCGTTCGCGAGCGGATGACCACCCAGGATCCCGAGGCGATCACCCCGCAGAGCCTCATCAACATCAGGCCGGTCGTCGCCTCGATCAAGGAGTTCTTCGGGACGAGCCAGCTGAGCCAGTTCATGGACCAGCCGAACCCGCTCGCCGGACTCACCCACAGGCGGCGCCTCTCAGCGCTCGGCCCGGGCGGTCTGTCGCGTGAGCGCGCCGGGTTCGAGGTCCGCGACGTCCATCCGTCGCACTACGGTCGGATGTGTCCGATCGAGACGCCTGAGGGTCCGAACATCGGGCTCATCGGGTCGCTGGCCAGCTACGCCAAGGTCAACCGGTACGGGTTCATCGAGACCCCGTACCGCAGGGTCGTCAACGGCAAGGTGACGAAGACCGTCGACTACCTCACCGCCTCGGAGGAGGAATCGCACGTCATCGCCCAGGCGAATGCCCCTCTCAAGGAGGACGGCTCCTTCGTCAACGAGAGGGTGCTGGTTCGCAAGACCGGCGGCGACGTCGACTACGTCTCGCCGAAGGACGTCGACTACATGGACGTGTCACCGAAGCAGGTGGTCTCCGTGTCGACGTCACTCATCCCGTTCCTCGAGCACGACGACGCCAACCGGGCCCTCATGGGATCGAACATGCAGCGCCAGGCCGTGCCCCTGCTGCGAGCCGACGCTCCACTCGTCGGCACCGGTGTCGAGGGCAGAGCAGCCCAGGACTCCGGTGACGTCATCGTGAGCCCGGTCGACGGCGAAGCGGTCGAGGTGACCGGCGAGCAGATCGTCATCAAGGAGACGGGTGCCAACAAACGGCACACGTTCACGCTCCGCAAGTTCGAGCGGTCGAACCAGGGCACGTGCATCAACCAGAAGCCGATCATCGCGGAGGGCGACAAGATCAAGGTCGGCCAGGTCATCGCGGACGGGCCATCGACAGACATGGGTGAGCTGGCACTCGGTCGCAACCTCCTCGTGGCGTTCATGCCATGGGAAGGCCACAACTTCGAGGACGCCATCGTGCTCTCCGAGCGCGTCGTCAAGGAGGATCTGCTCACGTCGATCCACATCGAGGAGCATGAGATCGAGGCTCGTGACACGAAGCTCGGCGCCGAGGAGATCACCCGCGACATCCCGAACGTTGCCGAGGAGGTGCTCCGCGACCTCGACGACAGGGGGATCATCCGCATCGGCGCCGAGGTCGGTGCGGGCGACTACCTCGTCGGCAAGGTGACTCCGAAGGGTGAGACCGAGTTGACCCCCGAGGAGCGGCTCTTGCGCGCCATCTTCGGTGAGAAGGCCCGCGAGGTTCGAGACGTCTCGCTCAAGGTCCCCCACGGCGAGTCCGGGAAGGCCATCGCCGTGAAGGAGTTCAGCCGGGAGGACGGGTTCGACCTTCCGCCCGGCATGAACGAGCTCGTCCGCGTGTACGTGGCCCAGCAGCGCAAGATCTCCGAAGGCGACAAGCTCGCCGGACGCCATGGCAACAAGGGTGTCATCGCCAAGATCCTCCCCGAGGAGGACATGCCGTTTCTCGAAGATGGGACGCCCGTCGACATCATCCTGTCGCCGCTCGGCGTTCCGTCCCGGATGAACCTCGGACAGATCCTCGAGACCCACCTCGGGTGGGCGGCTGCTCAGGGGTGGTCCTCGTTCGGAGGAAGCAGCCCGGCGTCGGGAGGCGCCGGCCGCTGGCAGACCGTTGCGACCCCCGTGTTCGACGGGGCCCGGGAGGGTGAGATCCTGCAGCTCCTCGAGTCGGCGCTCCCGAACGAGGACGGCATGAAGCTCGTCGACTCGAACGGCAAGGCGAAGCTCTACGACGGCCGCTCCGGCGAACCGTTCGACTCTCCCATCACGATCGGGTTCATCTACATCTTGAAGCTGGTCCACCTCGTGGACGACAAGATCCACGCCAGGTCGACGGGTCCTTACTCGATGATCACCCAGCAGCCGCTCGGCGGGAAGGCCCAGTTCGGCGGGCAGCGCTTCGGCGAGATGGAGGTGTGGGCCCTCGAGGCCTACGGCGCGGCATACGCCCTTCAGGAGCTGCTCACCATCAAGTCGGACGATGTGCGCGGTCGCGTCAAGGTCTACGAGGCGATCGTCAAGGGAGAGAACATCCCTGAGCCGGGCATCCCCGAGTCGTTCAAGGTTCTCATCAAGGAGATGCAGAGCCTCTGCCTCAACGTCGAGATGCTGTCCGCCGGTGAGGAAGTCGAGCTCAAAGAGCTGGAGGAGGACGTCTTCAGGACGGCCGCCTCGCTCGGCATCGACATCTCCCGCCCGGAGCGGGCAGAGATGACTCCATGACGTCGCCGGGAATACGGATTTGTTGCGACCAGTGCTGATGATTTCGAGAGAGAGCTGAGAAGACGTGGCACAGCTGTTCGATGAACTGAGAATCGGTCTCGCCAGCGCCGACCAGATCAGGTCCTGGTCATACGGCGAGGTGAAGAAGCCGGAGACGATCAACTATCGGACCTTGAAGCCCGAGAAGGACGGCCTATTCGACGAGAGGATCTTCGGCCCGACGCGGGACTGGGAGTGCTACTGCGGGAAGTACAAGCGCGTTCGATTCCGTGGGATCGTGTGCGAGCGATGCGGCGTCGAGGTGACGCGCGCCAAGGTGCGTCGCGAGCGCATGGGCCACATCGAGCTCGCCGCCCCTGTGACCCACATCTGGTTCTTCAAGGGAGTACCGAGCCGCCTCGGCTACCTGCTAGACATGTCGCCGAAGGACCTCGAGAAGGTCATCTACTTCGCGGCGTACCTCATCACCCATGTCGACGACGACAAGCGCCAGTCTGACCTCGTCGAACTCGAAGAGGCCACCCGTCATGAGCTCGACCTGATCCAACAGGAGTTCGAGGAGTGGCGCGACGCCCGCCTCGAGCGCCTCGAGGAGGAGCTCAAGCAGATGGAGGAGGCAGGCGCCAAGGCCCAGGAGGTCTCGATGCGCCGCCGCGAGGTCGAGCGCGAGATCAAGGACCGCGAGGAGCGCGCCAACGTCGAGGGCGAGCTCCTCCAGGAGGCCTTCGACACCTTCAAGACGATGTCGCCCAAGCAGCTCATCGAGTCGGAGCAGCTGTGGCGTGAGATCGTCGACCGGTACGGCGACTACTACGTCGGCGGTATGGGTGCCGAAGCCATCAAGGACCTCATCAGCCGTCTCGATCTCGAAGAGGAGATCAACTCGCTCCGCGAGGACCTGTCGGCGAACTCGCAGCAGCGCCGCCAGCGGGCGATGAAGCGCCTCAAGGTCGTCACCCCCTTCTCGGAGGGAAAGAACAGCCCGGCGGACATGGTCCTCGAGGCGGTTCCGGTCATCCCGCCCGATCTGCGCCCCATGGTCCAGCTCGATGGTGGCCGATTCGCGACCTCCGATCTCAACGACCTGTACCGCAGGGTGATCAACCGCAACAACCGCCTGAAGCGGCTGCTCGATCTCGGCGCTCCTGAGATCATCGTGAACAACGAGAAGCGGATGCTCCAGGAGGCCGTCGACGCCCTGTTCGACAACGGCAGGCGGGGCCGAGCGGTGACGGGCCCCGGCAACCGCCCACTGAAGTCGCTGTCCGACATGCTGAAGGGCAAGCAGGGCCGGTTCCGCCAGAACCTGCTCGGCAAGCGAGTCGATTACTCGGGACGCTCCGTCATCGTCGTCGGTCCACAGCTCAGGCTGCACCAGTGCGGCCTGCCCAAGATCATGGCGCTCGAGCTCTTCAAGCCGTTCGTGATGAAGCGGCTCGTCGACCTCGACCTCGCTCAGAACATCAAGGCCGCCAAGCGGATGGTCGAGCGGCGCAGGCCGCAGGTGTGGGACGTGCTCGCCGAGGTCATCCAGGAGCACCCCGTGTTCCTCAACCGGGCGCCGACCCTCCACAGGCTCGGCATCCAGGCGTTCGAGCCGGTCCTCGTCGAGGGCAAGGCCATCCAGATCCACCCGCTCGTCTGCGAGGCCTTCAACGCCGACTTCGACGGCGATCAGATGGCAGTCCACCTGCCGCTCTCCGCGGAGGCGCAGGCCGAGGCGCGCATCCTGATGCTGTCGGCGAACAACGTGCTGTCGCCGGCGTCCGGCCTGCCGATCGTCACCCCCTCACAGGACATGGTGATCGGGATGTTCTACCTGTCGGAGGCGGTCGCCGACGGCAAGGGCGCCGGCAGGGCGTTCGCCAGCGTCGACGAGGCGATGATGGCGTACGACATCGGCGACATCGACGTCCACGCACCGGTCAAGCTGCGGGTCGGCGCACTGGCGGGCGACCCCGAGGTGCACGCTTTGCTGAAGCCCGCCCTCCACGACCTCATCACGGAGGAGCCGGTCGACGGCGAAGCGCTCACGGAGACCACGCTCGGCAGGGCCCTCGTCAACGGCGCCTTCCCCGAGAGCTTCCCGTACGTGAACAGCGCGGTGCTCAAGTCCGACATCAAGAAGCTCATCGAGGAGCTGATCCTCCACTACGACAAGCCGGACGTCGCCAACACGCTCGACGCCATCAAGGACCTCGGGTTCCACTTCGCGACGAGGGCCGGCCTCACGATCGGCCTCGAGGACGTGAAGACGCCCCCCGAGAAGAAGCAGATCCTCGACGTCTTCGAGGAGCGCGCTGCCAAGGTCGAGTCGCAGTACCAGAAGGGCATCATCACCGACGACGAGCGTCGCCAGGAGCTGATCGAGATCTGGACCGAGGCGACCGACGAGGTCAAGGAGGCGATGCAGGTCACGCTCGAGGCGGAGCAGTTCAACCCGATCGACATGATGGTGCGCTCCGGCGCCCGAGGGAACATGATGCAGCTCAGGCAGATCGCAGGTATGCGAGGCCTCGTTGCCAATCCGCGGGGCGACATCATCCCGCAGCCGATCAAGGCGAACTTCCGTGAAGGTCTGTCCGTGCTCGAGTACTTCATCTCGACGCACGGCGCCCGTAAGGGACTCGCCGACACGGCGCTGCGGACCGCCGACTCCGGCTATCTGACGAGGCGCCTCGTCGACGTCTCCCAGGAGATCATCATCCACGGCGAAGAGAGCGACGACGTCGGCCTCCTCATCCCCATCAGGGATCGGCAGGGCAACGCCATCCGCAACCTGCGCAACCGCGTGTTCGGCAGGGTGCTCGCCGAGGACGTCAAGGTCGGAAGGTCGCTGCTCGAGACGGCCGCCGGCCGCAAGCTCCGGGCAGGTGAGCTGCTCGACAGGGATGCCCTCGACGCACTGGTGGCCAACGCCGACGTCGCCGAGGTGCGGGTGCGATCGCCGCTCACCGACCAGTCGCGCTACGGCATCAGCCAGGCGTCGTACGGCCTGAGCTTGGCGACGGGGCGCATGGTGGAACCAGGCGAGGCCGTCGGCATCATGGCCGCCCAGTCGATCGGCGAGCCGGGTACCCAGCTCACGATGCGCACATTCCACACGGGCGGCGTCGCCGGTGATGACATCACCCACGGCCTGCCTCGCGTGCAGGAGCTGTTCGAGGCCCGCTCACCGAAGGGCAAGGCGATCCTCGCCGAGCACGGAGGTGCGGTGAACATCCTCGACGACGAGCAGGGCCGCAGGATCGTCGTCGCCGACAAGGACAAGGAGACCGAGTATCCGCTCCCGAGGCGGGCACGGCTCCGGGTCTCCGCGGGAGACGTCATCGAGCCCGGCACTCAGCTCACCGAGGGTCCTCTCGACCCGAAGGAGGTCCTGGAGGTCCAGGGCGTGCGCGCCTGCCAGCGCTACCTGGTCGATCAGGTACAAGAGGTGTACCGGAGCCAGGGTGTCGACATCCACGACAAGCACATCGAGCTCATCGTGCGTCAGATGCTCCGCAAGGTGCGCGTCGTCAGCTCGGGCGACTCGTCGTTCCTGCCGGCCGAGCTGGTCGATCAGCAGGAGTTCCGCGACGCCAACCGCGACCTGGTCGAGGGCGGAAAGACGCCTGCCGAAGGTCGTCCCGAGCTGATGGGTATCACGAAGGCGTCGCTGGCGACCGATTCGTGGCTGTCGGCGGCGTCGTTCCAGGAGACGACGCGGGTCCTCACCGAGGCCGCCCTCCAGTCGAAGTCCGACTTCATGCGGGGCCTCAAGGAGAACGTCATCATCGGCAAGCTCATCCCCGCAGGGACCGGAAGCGACGCCTACCAGACGATCCAACCGGCCCTGCCGGACGCCACCGTCGTGTCGGCTCTCGGCCTGTTCGGGGAGTCCCCGAGCGACGCCGAGGAGGCTCTCCCCTCGAACCCGGCCGAGTGGCTGGCGAGCCTGGGAACCCAGTCCGACGACGAGGAGTGACCATCACGCTGTGATGGTGAAGAGGCCCGCCAACGCGGGCCTCTTCTCGCCCGGACGCCCATCCGTTTACGGAACACGAACTCGGACATCGAGGGTGCGCCTCACGGCCGACCCTCGCACCCGGCCCAGACGAGCCACACCTCGTAATGGCCGGGATCGGCGCAGCTGTCCGTGCCGCCCCCTCCGACGAGGAGATCGTCTGCGCCGCCGCCATCCAGAGTGTCACCGCCTCCTCCTCCGTGGAGGTGGTCGCCGCCCTTGCCGCCCGACAGGACGTCGGCGTCTCGTCCGCCCATGATGTCGTCTCGCCCGGTCCTCCCTTCGAGCGTGCCCCTGCCCGTGCCGCCGATGAGGACGTCGTCGCCCCGTCCGCCCAGGAGTCGATCACGGCCGGTGCCGCCTCGGAGGACGTCTCTCCCCGCCCCGCCGCGAATGGTGTCTGAGCCCTTGCCGCCGCACATGACGTCGTCACCGGCCCTGCCGACGATGACGTCGTCGCCTCCCCGTCCGGCGATGACGTCGCGGCCGGGCGTACCGACGAGACGATCGTCACCGCTCGTTCCGACGATCGTGGGTCTGCGGCAGATCGGATCGCGATCCGTCAGTGCCTTGGCGACGTGGCGGCTGATCTTCTCGACGGCGAGGATGCCGGGGGACATCGAGGTCCAGCCGTACGTCAGGATCGTGACGGCGTAGCCCCGCCCGTCGGGGCTCATCACCACGCCGGACGAGTTGACCCGCCAGGCGCCGCTGCCGAGCGGATAGAACCCGTTCTTGAGCGCCACATCCCATCCGGAGGGCACGCCGCTCGAGATGCCCCAGTGTTGGGAAGGCTTGACGTTCGTCATCATGCTCCACATGACGTCGACGGCCCACGGCCGCAGCGGGCCGTCTTCATCGAGGAGCGTCTTTCGAGCAAGTCGCACCTGGTCGGCCGCGGTGGTGGGGGTCGCCCCCCACGGGTCGGTGGCGACGGTGGCTTCCATCCCGAAGAGGTCGTCGAGCTCCGCCATCCGCGTGCGGCCACCGATCCCGTTGCGCAAGGCGGTCGCCTCGGTGTTCGCCGAGTGGCGGATCATCGCCCGAGCGCGGATCTCCTCGAGGTCGGTGAGCCGCCGATCCTCCGCCTGGGCGTCGAGCAGGATCCCGGCGAGGATCTCGATCTTGTGGACGCTGGCCGTCGTGACCACGGCATGGGGATCGATGGAGTCGGTGCAGCCGGTCCCGATGTCGTACACATGCGCCGTGACGGTCTTCCCGGGGTACCGGGCGGCGATTGCGTCGCCGTACGCCTCGGAGAAGACGTCGGGGCACCCCGCCGGGTCGCCGCTCTCGATCGCCGGGGCCGCCACGGCGATGCAGGTGGCGACGAGAATGGCCGGGCGCCGCCTCATCTGATCGACTTGGCGTATCGGACCGCCTCGATCGCTTCGTCGTCGCGAACGTGCTCGAGCTTGCGCGTGCCGTCGGGCGTCCAGCCGTGCCGCTCGTAGAACGCCCGGCCGAGCTGGTTGTCGACGGCGACCCAGAGGACGGCGAGCTCGATTCCGCGGGCGCGCCACTCATCCTCGACCGCGGCCGTGAGGGCGCTCCCGACGCCGGTGCCCAACACGTCTTCGACCACGTACAGGGTCAGGAGCTCGACCGTGCCGTCGGCGAGGTCCTCGTCCCTGGCGGCACCCTGGGAGGCGAAGCCGACGATCTCACCGTCCGCTTCGGCGACCCACATCGACTCGCCCTGCTCGAGCGCCACCTCCCACTGGGCTGCCCGGCTCTCCTCGCTGAGCGAGTCGAGCACGTCGTCCGGCATGACACCGCGGTACGCCCATCGCCACGCCGCCACGTGGACGCGTCCTATCGCCGCTCCATCTCCCGCTTGGGCTCGGCGGACGATGACGCCCATGAGGCGAACCCTAGTGACACCGCAGGTCGCCTCAGGCCCGCACCTCCTGGCGCATGAAGGCCAGGTACGAGGCGGCGAAGAGCACAGTCGTCAACGCGATCAGCCCGGTGAGCTGGGGCCACACGAGCAGCAGGCTCTGTACGATCGACAGCTCGGACACGACCGCCCTGTCGAGTTGCTCGAACGTCACGACACCGAGCGTTCTCACCTGCGGATCGAGAAGGGCGGCGGTGGACTCGTCGAACAACGTGTTCGGCGAGATCCGGTTGAGGGCCTGCTCCATCTTGATGTTGTCGAGGACCTCGCCGGTGGTCGCACCCTCGGGGGATATGGCATCAGCGACGATGTTGGTGATGAGGCCGAAGAACAGCGTGAAGACGAGCCACGCCGCGATGGCGAACAGGGCGGCCGTCGACGCCTTCTTCGTCAGCACCGAACACAGGATGGCCAATGCCAGCCAGACGCCGACGTACACGATGGCGCCGACGAGCCACACCACCATCCTCGCCACCTCGCTGCCCGTGGGCACGATGCCGAGACGGACGATCCCGAACCCGGCCACGATGGCCAGGACGAAGATGAGGATCGCCGAGATGACCCCGAGGCCGGCGACGTACTTGCCGTTCACGACGTCGTCGCGGTAGATCGGCTGCGACACGAGTCGCGGCAGCGTCCCGTCGGCCCGCTCGCCGTTCACGGCGTCGAAGCCGAAGGCGATGCCGAGCAGCGGTCCGAGGAACGTCACGAACTGCACGAAGCTGAACGGGATCGGGTCGGCGGTGACAGTGAACAACTTGAGGAACAGCGCAGGCGAGCCCGAGGCGTCCGGGGCGATGTCCCGGATGGCGCTCGCAGCCGCGTACACCGCGGCGACGCCGGTGAGTCCGATGACGACCAAGAGGACTGCGAAACGGGCTGAGAGCAGGTGATCCGCCAACTCTTTCCGGGCGACGATCCGCCAGCCGGCCGGCGACCGGCGCGGTGGTGCCGGCCGGGGAGGCGCCTCAACGGGCCGTGCCGACATCGCTCACCTCCTTCGACTCGAAGTACCTGCGATACACCTCGTCGAGGTCGTCGCCGATGCGGCGCAGCTGCAGAACGGCGACGCCTGCGCCCGCCAGCGCAGACGCCACCTCGGCGCTGCGCTCTGCGGGTACCGAGAGACGCCAGCGCCCCAGCCCTGTCGACGTGATATCGCCCGCTCCGAGCGGCGCCAGCGCCTGCTCGACGGCCGGGCCGGCGGCTTCCGTCTCGAGCTCGAGAGTCGTCCTGCCTTCGCCGATGGCGGTCGCCAGTTCGTCCGGTCGGCCTTGGGCGACGATCGACCCATTGACGAAGATCGCCACCCTGTCGCACACCTGCTGCATCTGGTGGAGGAGATGGCTCGAGACGAGCACCGTGATCGACCTCTCGTCGGCGAGTGCCCTGATGAGGCGCTGGATCTGCGAGGCGCCCTCCGGATCGATGGCCGCCGTCGGCTCGTCGAGGATGACGATCGTCGGATCCTTCACGAGAGCGTCGGCGATCCCGAGCCGCTGCTTCATCCCGCGCGAGTACGTCCCAACCGCGCCGTCGGCGGCATCGGTCAGGCCCACTTCGTGGAGCAACCCGTCGATGCGGCTCTCGATCTCGCCCTTGGCGAGCCGGTTGAGCCGCGCCGTGTAGCGCAGGTTCTGTCGTCCGGTCAGGTCGTCGTAGAACCCGACGGCGTCTGGGAGATAGCCGACCGTGCTGCGAACGGTGAGCGCATCCCGCGCCGGGTCGACCCCTGCGACCCTGATCTTGCCGGCGGAGGACTCGGTCAACCCGAGCAGCATGAGGATCGTGGTCGTCTTGCCTGCACCGTTCGGCCCGAGCAGACCGAAGACCTCGCCGTACGGGATGGCGAGGTCGATGCCGTCGACGACGGCGCGTTCCTCGTAGCGCTTGGTCAGGCCCTTGGCCTGGATGGCCATGCGCGCCATCGCGTCACCGCCTGCCGAACGAGCGGAACATGACGCCGAGGCCGATGACCGCCAGGGCGATCACGGCGATGCCGACGAAGCCCCAGAACCGGGCGGTCTGGACGGTCGCCCTGATCTCGACCTGGTCGGAGACCTGCACGACACTGGCGCCGATCGTGATCCGGTAGTCGCCGGCGACTGCGTCCTCGGAGGGAGTGACGGCCGCAGTCACCTGGACTGTCTCGCCGGGGCCGATCGCCGCCACCTGCGCCGGGGTGAAGTCGACGGTCCATCCGATCGGCGGGGTCGACGTCAGCGAGAGGTCCGTGAGCGGCGCCGAGCCGGTGTTCGTGAGGACGATGGGCAGCTCCGAGACCGAGCCTGCCGTGACGTCCACGTTGAGCCGCTGGTCGGCGGTGGCGATCGCGATTGCGTAGTTGCCCGTGACCTCGGCGATGACCTGTGTCGCGGCGGTTCGGCCGGACCCGACGGCCTGCACGTCGATCGGGTACTGCCCGGCAGGGGTGGCGTCCGGTGGATCCACGTCGACCGTGATGGTCTGGGTGGCGCCCGCCGCGATCGTCACCGTGCTGGCGCGCGACTGGCCGGAGGGCTGGGCGGTGATGATCCACCCATCCGGGCCCGATGCGTCGAGCCCGAACTGGATCTCCTCAGACGTGTCGTTGGCGAGCTCGAGCGAGAAGCTGAACGTGGTGTCGGCCGATCCGCGCAGTCCGGGGAATTGCGCATTCAGGGAGACCCCTCCCTCGACTGTCGCCGAGACCGTCACCGAGAGGTCGACGCTCAGTGAGTCACCGCCGCCCGCAGCCGTGAGAACAAGCGGGTACTCACCCTCCGGCGCATCGGCAGGGACATCGACCGTCAACACGAGCGTCGTCCCTTCGGCGCCGAGCATGACCCGGTCGACGACGAGCCCGCCGCCTTTCAGCGTGGTCGCCCACCCGTCGGGGGATGCTTCGACTCCGATGTCGACGAGGCGCTCGGGCGGGCCGGTAACGGTGACGTTGAACGTCGCCGACTCGCCCGGTTGGACGGAGACGCCGATGTACGGCGTCGTCAGCGCGAACGTGGTCGACGCCGGCTCGTCCTGCCCGGCGCCCTCCTGCGCAGACGCGACGACGGGCGCCGCCGCGTAGATGAGGCCGATGACAGCGACCGCCATCAGCGTTCTTCTCATTTCTTCCCTCCGGTTGTGTCTGCTCCCAAAAGGCGCCGCCGCGGGTTGCGGCGGCGCCTGCTCCATCGATGAGGCTCAGCTCCCGCCGAGCGTCACCCGGACCTGGTTCTGGTTTCCGTTGCGTGTCAGGGACAGTGTTACCTGATCTCCCGGCCGATGTGCGCGCACAGCTCCTGCGAGCTCCGTGAAGGACGTGATCGTGACGTCGTCGACGGCCGTGACGAGGTCGCCCGACTCGAGCCCTGCCTCGTCTGCGGGTGATCCTGCCACGACCTCGGTGACGAGCCCACCTGCCTGTCCGAGCGCCGGATCGGTGCCGCTCACCCCGAGGAACGCCTGCTCGATCACCCGGCCTTCGACCAGCTGATCGGCCACTTCCTTGGCGCGTGCGATCGGGATGGCGAAGCCGACCCCGTCGTTGCCGCCGGACCTGCTGATGATCTGGTCGTTGATCCCGATCACCTGGGCGTCCCGATTCGCCAGGGGGCCTCCCGAGTTGCCGGGATTGATCGGAGCGTCCGTCTGGATGAGCTGCATCACGACTCCTGCGGCGTCGACGACGGCTCGGCTCGTGGCGCTCACGACTCCGGCGGTCACGCTCTGGTCGAACCCGAACGGGCTGCCGAGTGCGATCGCCATCTGGCCGACCCGGAGGTCCTCGTCGATTGCGAGGTCGGCGGCGACGAGCCCGGTCGACTCGATCCTCACAACCGCGACGTCACTGTCCTCGTCCGTTCCCACCACCGTCCCGTCGAGCTTGGACCCGTCGAAGAGCTGGACGACGACTGCTCGAGCATCGCCAACGACGTGGGCGGCCGTGAGGATCAGACCCGAAGAGTCGTAGATGACCCCGGAGCCGAGGCCGAGATCGGTGTCGATCTGCACGACGGAGCGTTCCAGCGTCTCCGCAACGGCGACGACCGGCTCGGGAGACGCCGCCGGCTCTACCACGGCGCTGGTCGTGGCAGGAGCGATGGGCGCGGCGGCAGGCTCGTTTCGGGCGCTCCTGCCGATCGCGAACGACGCCGCCGACACGACGACGAGCAGGAGTGCGATGGATGCGAACAGGTACCAACGGAAGCCGCGCGGCCCGCTCCCGGCCGGAGGCGGGGCCGGGTCGCGGCCGCCGGGTGGCGCCGATGCGGCGACCGTGGCTGCCCAGGGCCCCGGGTGGTCGGGGAGGACGTCCACCCTCGTGCCGGATTCGTCGTCCATCGCCTTCTCCTCGCTCGTGTCTCGCGGCAAAGTAGGCCGAGCCGCATAAGGCGGGCATAAGCGCCAAGGCCGCTCGACCCTCGACACGGGGAGGTTCCATCCGGGTTGCGCCCGGCCCGTTGCGCCTGCTCGCTCCCTACTATCGACGGCCATGCTGAAGTTCCAGCTCGGGCCGATCCCGGTCACCGTGAGCGCCTCGTTCCTGTTCGTCGCCTTCATCGGCGGCAGCTTCGAGCCCGTGTTCCTCGTTCCATGGGTGGTCGGGGTTTTCCTCGCCATCCTGATCCACGAGGCGGGCCATGCATTCACGGCAAGGGCCTTCGGCATCAGGCAGGTCTCGATCACGCTGTTCGCGTTGGGAGGGGCGACGATGTACCCGGCGGATCCGTCGCTCACCCCGAAGCGGCGTTTCGTCGTCGCGGCTGCCGGCTCGGCGGTCGCGATCGCGGCAGGGACCCCGTTCCTCGTCGCACTTCGAACCGGGCTCATCGATCGATCGAGCCCACTTCTGTTCAACCTGGTCTTCGCTTTCGTGTTCGCCGCGGTGGGGTGGGGGATCCTCAACTGGGCGCCGATCAGGCCACTCGATGGCGGTCAGATGATGACGAGCCTCCTCGAGATAGTCATACCGAGGCGCGCCGAGGTGGTGTCGAAGGTGGCGTCGCTCGTCTTCGGACTCGTCGCGGCGTGGATCGCCCTCCGCTTCGATCAGCGCTTCGCCGCCGTGTTCGTCCTGATCATCACGTTGATCGGTGTCATGTCCCCCTCAGTCGAGGCTCAGCCCGCCGGGGCGGGTCCGACCGGGCCGGCGCCTGAGCCGGACCGTCATGAGCCGGAGCGTGACGTCGGACCGCCTCCCGCGTTCCCCATCTGATCCACCCGATCCTTTCGCCTCCGCCGCTGCAGGAACTCGTGGAATCGTGGGGCGGTGTACTCGTATTCGCCGCGGCGCACCCGATACAGGACGCCTGCATTGACGATCCGACCGAGCAGGACGTTGACGTTGCCCATCGAGCGGTCGGAGTGCTCGACGACGTCTGACACCTTGATCGGAGGGTACGGGCACTCGCCGGTGAGTACGAGGACGTCTTGTTCAGCGGGCGTGAGTATCTGCACACGCGGCTCGTAGAAGTCGACGTCGAGCCTGCGAACGATCTCGGGCTGCACGATGTCGAGCAGCCCCGAGGCGAGCTGCTGCAGGTCGGCATGGTCCGCCGTGTCCCACAGCTCGGCACCCCACAGCTGGATGAAGTACGGGTATCCCTCGACGTCCCGAACGACGTGGTCGATGAGCTCGGCGTCGATACCGACGCCGGTCTCGTCGAGCGGTCTCACGAGGGCGTCGCGGGCCGCCTCGTCGTCGAGGCGTCCGAGCACCTCTCCGCGGAACATCCGCTCCGAGTACGTCCTCGCCCTGAGGAGGAGGGCGTCGAGGCTCGGGAGCCCGCAGATGACGAGCCCCACCGGGACATCGCTTCGCTGCAGGCTCGAGACGGCCGCGATGAGTACGGAGAGCGAGGCCGGGTCCTCGAGGACCTGGACCTCGTCGAGCATGAGGACGACGCCGAGCTTGCCGCGGCTCGTTGTGGCTACGACCGTCTCGTACAGGACCTCGGTGAGCTCGGCATCCTCGTCCGTCGCGTTCGGGTCGATGCTCACCTTGATCTCGTTGATCCCGACGTTGACACGCGACACCTGGTCGACGGCCCTGCCCATCTGGCGGCGAACCCTGGCAGCTCGTGACAGCTTCGCTCTCAGGGCATCACAAACCCCCGAGATCACTGCGACGAGCGCTTCGGGCGAGTCGTGGCGGTGCTCCAGCTCGATCGAGGCCGCAGCCCAATCCTCCTCCGCCGCGACCCGCTCGAACTGTCCGAGGAGAACGGTCTTGCCGACGCCTCGCAGACCCGTGATGCGCACGTTCGCCGGGATGTCCGGGGCACCTCGCAGCGTGCTGGCGAACCGTCTGATCTGGCCGTCGCGGCCCGCCAGGTAGAGTGGCGTGAGCCCGACCCCCGGCCGGTACGGGTTTCTACCCGGCATCGGGCTCATCGTCCCTCCTCCGTACATCTCTCTCGGTGAACCATTCCTAACAGCGTATCTGTAAGGAGTGACACGCCGGGGCCGGGCGGTACCCTCTCGCCATGACGGGCATGCCTGAGGCGCGCCGGCCGGTGGGCAACGTGCTGAGATCCAGGTTCGGCATCCTCCTGGCGATGCTGGCAGTCATGTGGCTCGTGGAGATCCTCGATCGGGTCGCCTTCGACTCGACCCTCGAGGCGCAGGGGATCACACCTCGGGCGCTTGGGGGCCTGGACGGCATCGCCTGGGCGCCGTTCCTCCACGGCTCGTTCGGGCATCTGCTCTCGAACACGGTTCCGTTCCTGATCCTGGGGGGGCTCGTGATGCTCGCCGGGTTGCGGCGGTGGGTCACCGTTTCCATCTTCATCGCCTTCGTCGGAGGCCTGGCGACGTGGCTGTTCGCTCGCAGCGCCGTCCACATCGGCGCATCCATGCTCGTCTTCGGGTACGCCGCTCATCTGATCGTCGTCGGCTTCCTCGAGCGGAGGGCGCGCGGAATCCTCATCGCGGTGCTCGTTGCCCTCTTCTACGGATCAACCCTGCTGTTCGGCGTCTTGCCGGTTCGCATCGGAGTGTCGTGGGAGGGACATCTGTTCGGGGCGGCCGCAGGCGTTGCCGCCGCCTTCATCGTCGAAGCGGGCCGGAAGCCGGCCGGGGGCGTTGCCGGCTGATTCCGGTTTTGGTCATGCGCACACCCGGGGCCTATACTCGCCATCCGGTTTTCCCGCTGAGCCCCTGCCTACCCGGAGGCTCCTCACACCCGCAGGGTCACTGAGGCGCTGTTGTGGGCGGAGTGGCTCCCAGAAAGGGATCGGCGACCGACCATCGCGGTGGTTGGCGCCGATTTCTGTGTGCAGAAAGCCTTCCCGCACTCACGGGAAGGGCCCGCCCAAGAGAGAGAAGTAGGCATCGTGCCGACTGTGCAACAGCTGGTCCGCCAGGGCCGCAAGCCGAAGCCGAAGAAGACGAAGACCCTCGGTCTCGCCGGCTCGCCGCAGCGACGCGGCGTGTGCACCCGCGTCTACACGGTGACGCCGAAGAAGCCGAACTCGGCGCTCCGCAAAGTCGCCCGCGTCCGGTTGACGTCACAGATGGAGGTGACGGCCTACATCCCCGGCGAGGGCCACAACCTCCAAGAGCACTCGATCGTCCTCGTCCGCGGCGGTCGTGTGAAGGACCTCCCCGGTGTCCGTTACAAGGTCATCCGCGGCGCCCTCGACGCGGCAGGCGTCGACGGCCGCAAGCAGTCCCGTTCCCGATACGGCGCCAAGAAGAGCTGACATGCGCAGAGCCCCCGCAGAAGTCAAGAAGATCGAGGCGGACCCCGTATATCGAAGCGTCCTCGTGAGCCAGGTCATCAACAAGGTGTTGTGGCGGGGCAAGAAGGGCGCCGCCCGGCGGATCGTGTACGGGGCGATGGAGATCGTCGAGAAGCGCACCGGCGGCGAGCCGCTCCAGACGCTCAAGAAGGCCGTTGACAACATCAGGCCCCAGGTCGAGGTGCGCTCGCGCCGTGTCGGCGGCTCGTCGTACCAGGTTCCGGTCGAGGTGCGGGCCCGCAGGGCGCAGACCCTGGCGGTGCGCTGGCTGGTCGAGTTCGCCCGCCGCCGCAAAGAGAACACGATGGCGGAGCGCCTCGCCAACGAGATCCTCGATGCGGCCAACCGCACCGGCGCCGCGGTGAAGCGGCGTGAAGACGTACACAAGATGGCCGAGTCCAACAAGGCATTTGCCCACTACCGCTGGTAATCGAGAAAGCTCATTCGCTCATGGCACGCACGATCAAGCTCGACACGATCCGCAACATCGGGATCATGGCGCACATCGACGCGGGCAAGACGACGACGACCGAGCGCATCCTCTTCTACACGGGCCGCACCTACAAGATGGGCGAGGTCCACGAGGGCGCCGCGGTGATGGACTGGATGGCCCAGGAGCAGGAGCGGGGCATCACCATCACCTCGGCCGCCACCCAGTGCTTCTGGCGCGATCACCGGATCAACATCATCGACACCCCGGGCCACGTCGACTTCACCGCCGAGGTCGAGCGCTCGCTGCGGGTGCTCGACGGCGCGGTCGCGGTCTTCGACGCGGTGGCCGGGGTCGAGCCGCAGTCGGAGACGGTCTGGCGCCAGGCCGACCGCTACCGGGTGCCGCGCATCGCCTTCGTCAACAAGATGGACCGCGTCGGCTCCGACTTCCCGCGCACGGTGGCGATGATGCGCTCGCGGCTGGCCGCCTCGCCGGTGGTCATCCAGCTGCCGTGGGGCAGGGAAGAGCACTTCAAAGGGGTCATCGATCTCGTCCGCATGCGCGGCATCTTCTACAAGGACGAGACCCTGGGCGCCGACTACGAAGTCGTCGACCTCCCCGAGGAGGCGGCGGCCGAAGCGCACAAGATGCGCGAGCAACTGGTCGAGGCGGTGGCCGAGACCGACGACGTGCTGCTCGAGAAGTACCTCTCCGGCGGGGCGGTCACCGAGGACGAGATCGTGGCGGCGCTGCGCCGCGCCACCATCGCCAACCGGCTGCAGCCGGTGATCTGCGGCAGCGCCTTCAAGAACAAGGGGGTGCAGCCGCTGCTCGACGCGGTGGTGGACTACCTCCCCTCGCCCCTCGACGTGCCGCCGATCCAGGGCCTGTTGCCGGGCACCGACCACGTCCTCATTTGGCCGGCGGACGACGAAGCTCCGTTCGTGGCGCTGGTGTTCAAGATCATGACCGACTTGTTCGTTGGCCATCTCGTTTACTTCCGGGTCTACTCGGGGCACGTCGAGTCAA
>DASWKR010000070.1 GCA_036396535.1 Acidimicrobiia bacterium
CGCCGCCGCTCTAGAAGAGCTCGAGGAGCATCGCTTTAATCACCAAGGCGAACTCATCGACCTGCTCCAGGAGAAGGGGCACCTCAGGGCAGACATCCCCTACGACCTGATCAAAAGAGGGTTCTGGCTGATGGCGGGACCCGAAACGGTCATTAAAGCCATCAAGGCCGGGTGGGATCTCGACACCTACAGCGCCTGGTTGCAGGCATCTCTGCCCAGCCTGTTACTCCCCTGCACCCACACGTCCTGACGATTGGCATACAAGACCGGTCCTGCCCGGACATACTCGGTAGCCGTCGCGCAGATGTGGGGCAGGGTTGTGGTTCTCTCGATCGCCCCTGGTCTGGTTCCAGTAATGACACGTACTCAAAGGCTCTCTATCTGACCTATGGGCACCAGTAGGGGACCAGCGAGCCTTTCAGGGCGTCCGCACAACGACCTCAAGAAAGCCGAAAACCCCTGCGCAGGAGGCTGTCGCAGCCACCCTGGCCATCGCCACCTGGAAGTCAGACCAGTCGGAGACGAATCAGGATAGCTGACCGAACGTCAAGGCCCCCCTTCGTCGGATTCTCGGCGGTCGAGAGACTCCAACGTTCGTATGAGTCGAACGTCCGGCCGTGATTGAATCGACGATCCGCTCGGCCGGGGTTTGGCCCTCTAGAGCAACCCGAGAAGTCAGTGACAAGTCGGAATCACGATGGCCGTGGCCAGGGCTGGTGCCCAACCGCCGAATCCTGATGCTGGAACCAACCCCGGACCCTCACGCCGAATCATGAGAACCACAAGGGATTCTGCGGGCACCGCCTCGGCACCAGTCCACTCTCCAACCCGACGAGCGGACGCGTTTGCGAAGTTCTCCCTAAGCAGAAAACCCCTGTTCAGCAGGGGTTTTCTGGTAGTAGCGGGGGCGGGATTTGAACCCGCGACCTTCGGGTTATGAGCCCTACGAGTGGCCCTCCAGGGAGGTTGATAGCTGTCGATCAGCGATAGTCAACGTCGTCATGCTGTCGAATGTCTGCCAACGGGTGATGGGCGGTGCCGGGCTGTGCCAGGGCGTTGGGCATCAGTCTGGCATCAGTCGACCCGCGCGTGCCTCCAACTCGTGGCCCTACTGGTCGGCCACTCTCCGTGACCTCGACATTTTCAACGACGGGTGGGGGTCGCAACGATCAGGTACATAGCGTGGCTCCATAGGTGCGGTTTCGCGACCAGAACTCCGATGGTCGACCCTTGGTTCGCCATCGACTTCTCTGGGTGTGGCGGTGACCAGAGGGGCGTCGTTCGGTTCGGTGCCCCGTTCGCTCAGGAGGATGGGCCACGGGATCCTGTGTCGATATGTTGAGGTGACGTGACAGCGGCGACGCATGAGGCACCACGGGGTGTGTCAGGCACCTGGTGCCGTGCAGCTCTTGAGGAGGTAGAGCTGACATTCCTCCTCCGTGAAAGTGCGAGTAAGACGTGACTTCGCGATCTCCATGAGCTCATCGGTGTCGAGCGTGTGGATGGCGACCTGGCTATCGCCAACAGTCACGTATAGCCACGGCTCGGTCGGATGGAAAGCGGCAGCCGGAGGTAAGTTGGTAGCGGGATCTTGTGTTCCGAACTCACCAAGCAGTTCACCGGTGTCGACGTCCCAGAGCTTGACCGGCTCATCCCAGGCGCGGCTGAAAATCTTGGACCCATCCGGTGAGACGACCGCGGAAACGACGAATGCTGTGTGGGCCGGGATGCGGCGCACAGCGGCCTGCTCTTCGTCGACGCCAGACCGGAGTTCTGCGAAGTCAAAAATCGTGACGTGAC
Source organism: Acidimicrobiia bacterium (assembly GCA_036396535.1). Taxonomy (NCBI): domain Bacteria; kingdom Bacillati; phylum Actinomycetota; class Acidimicrobiia; species Acidimicrobiia bacterium. The sequence continues at coordinate 1,801 of DASWKR010000070.1, forward strand.
CTTCGTATCCTCCAACAATCAACTTGGTGCCGTCGGGGCTGAACACGCTCCTATACCCACCGAGCGAACCGATGCTCCCGAGAAGCCTTCCGCCGTCGACTTCGAAGATCCGGATACCTGGATAATCCGTGCCATTGTTATTGGTTACGACGAACCTCAGGTCTGAAGAGAAGACCGCCTCGTGAACCGGAAACCCTGCATCCATCTCGGCGACGAGAGTCCCGTCAGCGGTTCTGACGACTCGGGTGGAGGTACCGTCGATGACAGCCAGCGTCCCGTTGTCCGAGACACCAGGAATCCGCCAACCTTCGGGCGCCACGAGAAGGACACGTCCGTCTGAGTTCGACCAAAGAACCGACCGACCTTCCGCGTCGGTGCCTACAGCAAACCTCCCGTTTGTCGACCTGATCGATTCGGTTCCTGGAAAGCGCGCTTTTCTTTCACCGGTTACTGCGTCGATGAGGGCACCCGATTGTGAATCGCCTCCATCTACTGCCCATAGGTCGGCGCCGTCGTCGGTAAATCCCATGAAGTCGATTTGCGAAATCGAGGAGGTGAAACCTCCAACTTCGCCTCGTGCCGGTCCGAGATCGAACATGATGGTGGCGTTGTCGTCTTCTCCGGCGGAGACGATCGTCTCCGCCCCGGGGAGCTCGGCATACGAAAAGGTGCCCCCCCGGTGCCCGGGCAGGATTCGTATTACCTCGCCGGACATGGCGTCCACCAGTGCAGGCACACTCTCCCCCCCGACCAACAGACGAGTCCCGCCGGAGATCCAAAGGGGCGGGCCGACTCTGGAGAGGGCGCCGCTCCGCCACGCAGTGGCCCCGGTCGCCAGGTCGATCAACGCCAGTTTGGATTCGCCGGCGATTGCCAAGCGCGTGCCTTCTGGGGAAAATGCCAGCCACTCGGGTTCGAAGTCGACGTCGAGGCTTAATGCCCCCAGGTCGGCACCGGTATCGGCGGCCAGGATCCGCACCGACACCGATCCCTCGGAGCCATACTCGAAGAAGGCGAGCCGATCGTCCGAAGAGAAAGAAACGTTTCGAGGATCATGTTTCGGCAACGAGTACCGCATCTCGGCACGACCGGCCGACCAAACCTCGGAACCAATGGCAACCAGATCCCCATCCGGACTCGCATGCACCCATTCGCCGACCGCCGTCTCGAGGCCACGCTCCGGCCCAATGTCGACGAAGGATCCGGGATCCCTCCAATCTTTCCAGACCCGCAAGGGCTGACCGATGTCCACGTACGCCACTTCCAGCTGATGTCCACGGCCAAAGGCGGCTTGTATCGGGAATCCGCCCTCACGATCGAGGGTCACCAGGATCTCACCGGTGGCGATGCGGTACACCGCCACCCGACCCTCACTCCGGGTGGCGAGAAGGCTCCCGTCCCAGTTGACGGCCACGAATCCGCCGCCCGTGAACCTCTGCTGGACAGGGCTTGCCCGGAGCCCATCCCTCAGCACTGCCAACGCCGGGACGGGTGGCTCCTGACCCGCCGATCGATAGTGAGCGATCGCCTCCAAGGCGAGGAGCATGCTCAGCTCCGGGTCGACTTCGACGTTCTTCTCGGCTTCGAGAATCAACTCGCGAGCCTGCGCCAAAGCGGCGTTCTCCTCGGCCCGGTCTCGCTGGACGAAAGACACGATTGCAAGTGCCAGGGCGATCACCGTGGCGAGAGCGAATCCGGCCATGATGCCGCGGCGGCGATTGCGACGTTCGTGCTCGACGCTGGTGCGCTGTCCGATCGATGCCTGCAAGAAATCCCGTTCAGCGGCCGCCAGAGTCACGTCATCACCGGCTGCCCAATCCTCGTACTTGCCCAGCGTGCCTCCGGTGAGCAGATCGGACATCGCGTGGTCCGACTCCTCCCACTCTCCAAGAGCGACCTGGAAGCGACGCTGGAGAACAAGCGATTCACGACGGGAATCAACCCACCCGCGAAGCGTGGGCCACTCCCGAAGCAGCGCCTCGTGGGCCACCTCGACCGTTGCGCCCCGAGTCGTCGCGTCGATGTCAAAGGTGAGCAGTCGCTCCCTCCCGAAGGCTCCGATCACCGCCTCGAGATCGGATACGCCGATACCGAGTGACTCGAGCTCGGTCATCCGCACTCGTCGACGAATGTCGTCTGCCTCATCGGACACCGAGAGAAGACGCGTGAGAATCTGTTGCGCCGCTCCCATCTGGTTCAACGTCAACCCCTGAAACGTGGTCTCAGCCCGATCAGAGAGAGCGCCCATCACGCCGCCAAGTTGCTCGTAGTAGTGGTCGGCGATGAACCCATCGCCGGCGGCCAGCGCTAAGCGGTCGAGGGTGTACTGGAGCAGGGGCAAGCTGCCGGGCTGACCCTTCAGGTCGGCCACGATCCTCTCAGGGAGGCCTGGTTCGAACTCGAGACCGGCATCGGCGGCCGGTGCGACGATGGCTAGGCGGAGACCCTCGGCGTCCAGAGGAGCGAGGGCGAGATGGTCTCGACCGATGATCGGGCCCAGCTCAGGCTGAACCAGCACGTGGTGGAAGAAATCGGCTCGCAAGGTGAGCACGATCCGCACCCTGCTCTGCGGGTCGGTTGCTGTGGCGAGGAGGCAAATGATGAAGCGATCACGAACGGTCTCGTCGCCGACGAGGGTAAAGAGCTCTTCGAACTGATCGACGACTACTACAAGCTCGCACTCGAGTTCCCTTCCAATCCGTTTGGCGACCCGGAGCAGTCCCTCACCGTCCGCGGCGGCGAGTTCGGTGGCGAGCACTGACAAAGGTTCGGTGGAGATAGCACCCAGGGCGGTGGCCAGCTCGTCGAACGGATGGGCCCCGGGCACGGTCCGAACGCCGATCCAGGTCTCTGATCCGGTGATGGCGCCTCCAGCCAGGGCAGGGAGAAGACCGGCAAGGACTAGGGAGGACTTGCCCGATCCTGAGGGACCGACCACGGCCGATAGCCGATTCGCCTCGATCATCGTGACCATCCGGCTGATCTCCGCAGAGCGACCGAAGAAGTCAACAGCGTCGTTTTGGGTGAAAGCCGCTAGACCTTTGTAGGGGTTGCGACATGGGAGTGGAGTCCGCACCTGCGCCGTTGCCCCTGCCGCCTTCGACAATTGGTCGAGGAACTCATCAACACTGTCGAACCGAGCCTCCGGGTCCGTTGCCAGACCACGGGTGAGCACACCACGGATTGGCTCGTGGAGAGCACTCAGGTCGAAGCGCTTGGGTGGGGCTCCGGTCAGCAGGTTTGTCACCACGGCGGCCAGGCCGTAGAGATCGGAGCGAGCATCGAGTGTCCCGCCCTCGAGATCTTCCGGTGCCCGGTATCCGATCGATCTTGACTGAGCTCCCGTAGCCGCCTCGACGGCACGGGCCGAGATTCCGAAGTCAGCTAGGTAGGCGTTCCCCTCGGCGTCCATGAGGATGTTGGCCGGTTTCACGTCGAGATGAAGGACACCTTGACGGTGGGCGTACGACAGGGCTGTGCCGACCTGCACGGCGAGCTTGATCACCTGGGACTCGGATAACGTGGCCGGAATGCCGTCGGCGAGACTTCCCCTGGCCAGGTACGGGCCCACGACATAGGCGCCGTCGGCATCCCGCCAGTAGTCGTATATGGAGACGATGTGGGGATGCTCCAGAGATGCAACCAGCCGGGCCTCGGATTCGAACCGGCGAATGAAGCCCGGATGATTGGCGAACTCGGGCCTGACGATCTTGATTGCCACCTCTCTTCCGATCGTGGGCTGGTACCCCCGGTAGACGATGCCAAAGGCTCCCCGGCCTATCTGCTCACGAAGCTCATAGCCGCGTATGGAGTCACCGAAACTCCGGTCGAATCGGATCGACTGACCCGAGACATTCAACGGTGGAAAGCTGCTCTGCAGGTCGTCCGCGAGCAGTTGATGGAGCGCCTGCGGAGAGCCCACTCCTCGCAAACGGTGCTCCCCCAGGCTCTTGACCTGAGTTCCGGCATCTCGGGTGACGGCCTTTTGAGCTTCGTCCGAGATGACGATCTGACCGCCATGCGCGGCATCGAGAAGACGAGACCCCCGATTGATCGGCGGTCCAAACAGCTCGCCTCCCCTGCGTTCCACCTCTCCTGTATCAATCGCCATCCGGACCTTCAACTCGAGAGGCGCCCAATCGCCTGACACGATCGCCCTCTGAGATCTCAGCGCCGCCGAGGCCGCAAGCGATGGCTCGGAGAACGCGGCAATGAACCCATCCCCCACTCCCTTGATGACCGTGCCGCCTGCGGCCTCAATCGCAGACTGGACCAGGTCGTTGTGCCGGGCGACGGCAGATTGGGTTGCGATCGGATCGGTCTCCCAAAGGCGAGTCGAATCGACGATCTCAGTGAACAAAAGGGCAACTCGATCGTTTACGACTTCTCGACTGTGGATCAGCGTGTGGTCATGATTGAGAATTCGCTCCTCGAGCTCGGCTAGCTCAGTCGATGGGTCCACGCCCAGCTCCTCGCGCAGATCGTCGACTGTTCCTTGATAGGCGCGGAGGGCATCGGCTTGCCTGCCATCCCTGTAGAGCGCCAGCATGTGCTTGGCGCGAAGCGACTCTCGAAAGGGATGCTCGGCTGCCAACCCCTCCAATTCACCTACGACTGCTGCGTGCCGTCCCAGAGCCAGGTCGGCGTCGATGCGCAACTCGACAGCATCGAGGCGAAGGTCTGTCAGCCTGCGGGCTTCATATCTGAGTCCCGGGAAGTCGGCGACGTCCGCATAAGCGCGACCCCTCCACAGTCCAAGAGCCCTCCGCAGTCCCTCTGCCGTCGCCATGGGGTTGACGAGGTGATCCTTGCGGCCGGTCTCCAAGGCGCTCTCGAAAACGCTGGCATCGATCCGAGCATGGTCGACTCCGAGTGCATAGCCGGACCCGTGGCGTTCGATCGGCTGATCGATCACGGTTCGCAGCGTGGAGATGTAGCTGTGGATCGACGACGAAACCGCTGTCGGCGGGTCATCTCCCCAAATCCCCTCGACGAGCTCATCCGTAGTCACCACATGGCCTGCCCGTGCGGTGAGCATGCCGAGCACCGCCCGCTGCTTTGGCCCACCAAGAGGGGCGAGGCCACCTCCTGCAGCCACCTCTAGTTCGCCCAGGACCCGAATCAGCGAGTCGGATGGACCAGGCGCGGTCACTTTGGTTGATCCATCCGAATCTCGGTTCGTTGTCGAGGGTCTCCCCCGCCTGAAAGATACTCGCCGCCGCTCAAAAGAATCTTGGAACGACGGTTTCAGATCGCCCGGGGCCAGAGTCTTGCGGCTGTTTGCCGATCCAAGGATTCGTCAAGCCACTCGATGTACAGATCGCAGGTCACCACAAGGTGATAGCACCTGACCAAAGGAAGAAGATGAAAACGAAAAATCGAGTCGGGTGGCTCCTGACGCTCACCCTTCTGGTTGCCGCATGTGGAGGCACCGAGGGATCAGTCTCATCCACGGTGGCACCTGCGGGGACCACCGCTACCGAGCCTCCTGCTACTACCAATCCGAGCCCATCGACGACAACGGAGTCTGACGAACCAACGGTGATACGTCCTTGGGGCTACGACCCCGTTGCCCGCAATGTCGAGTTCAGCGTGATCGTGCCCGAGGGTTGGGACACTCAGGATGGCTTCATCGCGACGGGCGATGTCGACGATGGAACTCATATGAGACTGGGCGGCGGGATGGTCGGCAACCTTTTTGCCGATCGCTGTCAATGGAGTGACACAACATTCGACCCAGGGCCGACCGTCGAGGACCTGACCACTGGCTTCGCCACCATCTGGGGCTCCGACGCCACCACCGCCATCGAGGTCATGGTGGACGGTTTCGAGGGGAAATACATGGTGCTCACCGTGCCTGCCGACGTCAATTTCAGCGAGTGCGACGAGAAGCATTTCGTAGGATGGGCCGAGGCAGGCGTCTCGGACAGCTTTGGGCCATCCCGCTGGTACCAGGGACCCGGGCAAATCCTGAAGCACTGGATTCTCGATGTGAATGGCGTCCGCCTGGTGATCGAGGCGTCGCACTTTCCCCAACAGTCGAGCGAGGGCCTTGCCGAGCTCGATCGGATGGTCGACTCCATCCAGATCGTGACCGGTTGAGTGCACCGCCGACCTGACCTTGGAGGAAGCGAAAACCCACGAGGCGCTCTGCTGAGCGCGAAAGAAGAAGAGACATGATTCGGAAAAGAAACCATCGAAATCTCATGATCGGATTCGGCCTGGCGGTTCTGTTGGTAGCGGGGATCGCGTTGATCCCCACGGTCGCGGCCGCCGATCACGATGGGGAAGCACACATCCATACGGCACAGGCTGCTGGCGTCCAGGACGAGCTCGCACAGGTACGTCGGGTGACGGCTCGGTTCCACCGGGTCGAAGAGGCGCTCGAAGCCGGCTACGAGCTCGGGTGGGTGAACGGCGCCGGAGTGAGAATCATCACCAACTGCGTCTCCAACCCGACGGCCGGGGGGATGGGCTACCACTACTTCAACGCTGAGCTGATGGCCGATGACGAAGTTAACGCGCTCGAGCCGGAGGCCCTGGTCTACGCGCCGGATGCAGACGGGGGCCTTAAGCTCGTCGCCGTGGAGTGGGTCGTTCGGAGCGCACAGTCCAATCCCCCCGGGGTCTCGGAGCCGCCGTCGGTGTTGGGGATGGAGATGCACATCCTGGTCCCACCACCCGGGCCGGCCTTCTACCTCCTGCATGCCTGGGTATGGAGCCACAACCCGTCCGGGATGTTCGCGGACTGGAATCCGCAGGTCAGCTGCACCTAGGCGCTCGATGAGGCACATGCGAAAAACCCAGGCATTGCCTGGGTTTTTCGTGGTAGCGGGGGCGGGATTTGAACCCGCGACCTTCGGGTTATGAGCCCGACGAGCTACCAGACTGCTCCACCCCGCGTCGCTGTGGGGCTTCACTTTACGGCCGGGCAATGGCAACGCCAACCTGGGCTGCCGGGAGTCGAGGTCGACTTGGGGGCGATCGGGCTAGATTCGTAACGGATGGGCGTGACCCCCCTCGACGGGTATGGGCGCCACAAGGTGGTGCAGGTGGTGTCGTCGTTCTACGGCGACGTGCTGCGGTCGAAAGAGCTCGGACCGTATTTCGCGAACGTCCACATCGCGGGCCTCGTCGAGCATCAGGCGCTGTTCATGGCGATGATGATGGGTGGGCCTGCGAGCTTCACCGACGAGCAGATCCGCGAAGTCCACGCCAACCTCGGGATCTCGGACGAACACTTCGAGGAGATGCTGCGCCTCCTCGAACAGGCCTTGTTGCGCTACGACGTGACTGTCGAGGATGCCGCCGACGTGGTCGCCCGCTACCGGACGTACCTCCCGCACGTCGTCGGGTCATCCGCCGCCAACGGAGACTGACCGGCGATCACGAAGCGATCGCCACGAGCAGACCTGCGGCGACCACGACGAGCGTCGCCACGGCGGCCGCCGTCATCGTCCCGTACTGGCGCTGCCTCATCGCCGAGAGCAGCACGGCTGCCGGGACGACACCTGCGACGACGGCCCACGTCGCACCGGAGATCGCATCCGAACCGTCCGCGGCCACGCCGGTCGCTGCTGCTGCCGCCAGCAATCCGGACGCGAACGCCCTGGTGCGCTCCTCGCCGAGCCGCACCGCCAGCACCCGCTTGCCGACGAGAGCGTCCGACTCGAGGTCGGGCAACTCGAACACGAGCATCATCGCGACGTGGATCGGGACCAGGATGCCGACTGCCCACCACAACGCCTCGCTCGGCGACGACCCCATCGACGTGACGCCGATCAGTGGCACCAACCCGGCAACGGTGAGCGAGGTCGCCAGCTCGCCCCACCCGGTGCCGAGGAGCCTCACGGGAGGGATCGAGTATGCCCACGACACCGCCAACGTCACCAGACCGAGGCCTGCCGTCAGCGGGGCGCTCGCCCCCACCGCGACAGCAGCCGCCACGGAGAGCCCGGTCGTCACGAAGGCGGCCTGCAGCGCCACACCGGCACCGAGACCGCCGGACACCAGCACCCCGCTTCCCCCGGAGAACATCGTGCGGTTGGCCACCGCCTGGTCGGCGTCGACGTCTGCGTACTCGTTGACGTAGTGCGCCGTCAGTTGGGACGCCGTCACCATGACCTGCGCCAGGGCGTAGCGCGCCACGCCGATGCGGGCGGCGGCCGCGGCGCCCACGGCGAACATGAGGGCCCCGCCGAGCAGGAAGTGGGGACGGCTAAGGCGGGCTAACGCTCTCAGCCGGCCGATGGGCTCCGCCCTCTCACCAGATCGAGACGAGCACGGCGGCGACGACGATGCCGATGAGGTGGTACAAGCCTGAGATCCAGAACCACGTCATCGGCTCCTTCTTCTGCGGATCGAACACGGCCGTCACGTAGAACAGCGCCGCCGAGATCCCGACGCCGACCACGAGGCCGAGCACCAGCCCCTCGCCGAAGGTGTCCGACGCCGTCGCCAGCGCCAACATCCCAATGGCGATGGCGCCCACCAGGTAGGCGACGAACGGCCCGACGTACGACATCGTCGTCATGGCGGGCGGCGGCGCCTCCGGGTCCCAGTCGACGGAGCGCATCCAGGGCTTGCCGAGCACTGCCGGGTGGTACCAGGCGGCCCCGAGCGCGAACCAGAGGACCGCCGCGACGATCACGGCCAGCCAGTTGAGATCACCGAGCGTGTCGAAGCTCATCTTGCTCCTCCCAGAGCTTGCGGAGAGAACACCGTGCGGCGCGCCTGCGCACATCGGGCAGCCTCGCGGCGCCACACGTCTCGCCGTGATTCCCGCCCAGGCCCGCCACACGGACCCTTACGACGCCAAGCTAGCGAATGAGCGTCACGGGAGCTTGCGCCGCGGCGGCCGCTCGCTCGCCGCCGGCCCGAGACCGACATGGGTGGCTGCGATCCCACGCTTCACAGCCGGGTCGAACCTCCCCCTCGTCGGGTCTGGATCCGGGCTGGGAACGAACTCCATGTCGACGAACTCGGCTCTCAGATGCCTGGCGCCCCATCCCTTCACGTCGATCCTGCGGATCCCCCGGCCGCCATGTGCGAGAGGGCTCCCCTCCACATCGACCGCCTCCACCCACTCGACCTCGGCGAGCCCCCAATCGAGCATCCACGGCTCGGCGACCATGTAGTCGTTGAGGGCGTTGTCGAGGCGCACCGTCTGCACCGAGTAGAGCCGCATGACGACGGGGTCCCGCACGTCGTTTACGTCTTGGCGCAGCTTCCACGCCTCGGCCCACACGTTGTCGAACACGAGGTCGATCGTCGTGCCGAAGTCGCGCCACACGACGTCGTCGAGGATGCACTCCGTCAGGTTGAGGTAGCGCTCGAGCACCGCGTTGATCTCGTCGGTCGTCGTCAGCCGCGTCACTTGGGGAACACCTCGATGCCGTGTGTCAGGTCGCTCGGCGCGACGTTGCCCCACTCGTCCAGATCGTTGCCGAACCGGTTCCTCATCCGAACGTCCCACCCTCCGTTCCGTCGCATTATGCGCACCTCCTCCAATCCCTTCTCGAACAGGTATCCGGCTCCCCGAGCGGCGCGCCCAAGCGAGAAGCCGTCGTCGAGCAACACCTTGCGCAGGTTCGGGATGAACCGGCCCCGCACCGAGCCGCCGTCGAAGATCCGGCGCAACCCCTCGGAGGCGACCCGCAGCCCCGTCGGCCGGATCGCTCCCGCCTCGTCGATGACGAGGATGCGCCGCAGCGCCCGGGCGTCGAGAGCGACCTCGTCGAGCCACAGCATGGCCCCGTGGACACCGACGCCGAGCACGCCCCGCCGGGCGAGTTTGGCGGCGAGGCCTCCTCCGACGAACGACGCGATGGCGTCCGGCGTGAGCGAGCCGGCCCAGCGAGCCGGGTTGGCACGCAACTTCTCGACGTCGGCGACGATGCCGAAGAAGGCGGCGGGGTCGGCGAACAGAAGACTCCCGAGCCCGGCGACGCTCGACCAGTTCCTCCGGAAGTCCTCGCGATCCCACAGGCCGACGATGGTCAGACCGGCCAGCCCGGTGACGACGCCTGCCATCCCGTCCACCGCGCCTTCGAAGAGCTCGGTGAGGATCGATCCGTCCCGCCCCGGGTCGAGGCGGCGAGCCAGGTCGGCCGCCGCGGCCAGGAGTGGGTCGAGCGTGCCGGCGGCCGCCAGCTCGATGACCGCCACGGTGCGAAACGCCTCGTCGAGCCGTTCGAGCGCTGCGACGGCCGCCAGGAGCGCCTCGTCGCTCTCCGCCGCCTCGGTGGCCGCCAGCTCGACCCACCCGACCACGACGGGCGGTGGGGAGTCGGCAAGGACGGCCCCGGTGACCTCGGCGAGCTTCCCGGCGCCCTCCGACGTGACCAGGCGCCACAACGTCGCCGCCCCCGCCTTCCGGGCGAGCATCGTGAAGAGCCGGGTCTCCTCCGAGGCGTCGAGGTTGCCGCCGCGCACGCCGTCGAGCTCGTGCAGCCACCGAGCCAGCTCGGCTTCGCCGAGCGCCGCCACCACCAGATCGAGCTCGGGGCCCGCCAGGCCACCGAGCACTCGCTCGATCTCGAGCAGCTCGTCTCGGGACACGTCCCCGAACCACGACTCGTCGAGGAGCGACCGGATGACGGCGATCGATCGGGCGACGAGCTTCGGGTCCGCCGGTTGCGCAGGCGGCAGCGCCGTCAGCCGCCGGTCGAGGGCGGCGGCGAGCAACCTCAGCTCTTCCGGATCGAGTCGAGGGCCCGGCAAGACCATCGGTGCCGATGCGGCCAGGTCCGCAATGAGGCGGAGCCGGACGGCCTCCAGCTCGGCGAGCCGCCGCTCGTGGGTGGCAACCTCGTCACGCCCTTCGAGCCTCTCGAGGCGCTCGAGGATGCGGAGCTGCTCGGCGTGGAGGCGGGCGACCTGCTCGAGGCGCTCGTTCGGACGATCGCTCGGAAGACAGGTGCCTGCCCTGGCCGCCCACTCGACCCGTGCCTCGTCGAGCATCGTCGCCCGCATCCGCAGGTCACCCGATGCCGACCGGCACCATCTCGCAGCCACCACGAGGCGTCCGGCATCGATCGGAGGGGCGGCGCTCACGCCCGCCCGGGTGACATCCGCAGCAGCCCCGTCGAGGTTGGCAGCTCGATCGAGGAGCACTGCCGAAGTGGATCGCATCCCGTCGGTGTCCCACCCGACCCACACACTCTCCCCCTCACACGACGGGGCGTGATATTACGAGTGTTTACGATGTTTTACAATCGACCACACGCTCCGGCGCTGAAGTCGGGACGGCCGATCTGCCGAAGGAATGCGTTGAACGTGGTGGTCGACGAGAGCGAGGCGACACGATGCCCGCAGTGCACGCGAGGCGACGATCGAGCGTCAGGATCCTGACGTACGTCGCCGCGGCCGGTCTGGCGTTCCAGCTCGTGCACTTCACGGAGCACGTCGCCCAGCTCGGTTACTGGTTCATCCACCCCGAGCTGCCACCCTGGCTCACCCCGTGGGCGCTGGCGGGCCGCGGTCTTCTGTCGGACGCCCCGCTGGTCGGCAACGAACTGCTTCACCTCGTCGGCAACAACATCTTCCTCACCGGCCTCATCGCCCTCAAGGTGATCTCTCTGGCGTCCGGCGGGGCGCACGCCGGCCGCGCCAACCTCACGAAGGCGCTCTGGATCCAGGGATTTCACGTGCTCGAGCACCTGCTGCTCACCTTCACGCTGCTCCTCCTCGGCGAGGCCTCGGGGTTCTCGACGTTGTTCGGCGCCCTCTCGAACGCCACGCTGTGGACGTACCGCGTCTGGTGGCACTTCGCGATCAACCTCTTTGCGACGGTATACGCCACGCGGGCTGCCAAGGCGATGTACGACGAGGGTCTCGTGCTCAGTGGCCCCATGCGGCGAACTGCGATCCCGCAGATCTGAGTCCGTCCGTTCGCCCCTACCGCCGGGCGATGCCACACCCGATGGTGTCACCACGTCGCCGGGCCCCGCACCGATCGACGGCGCGGCGCGTCAGACCCCGCGGCGGCTGCGAACCTTGCATGATGTCCCGACGCAACGGAACGCCGAGTAGAACCGGGACGTAGAGGTCGCCCGGAGGAGAGACAGTGCGCGCCGAGTACCCGGCAAGACGCATGCTGATCGTGACGGCGGCCGCGCTCGTCGGCGGCGCCCTCTCGTCGGCGACCGGGGCAGCGACGGCCGCCAACGTCGCCTGGATCGCGGCCGCCGTCATCCCGCTGGGACGGCTCCTCCGCCAGATCGTCGCCGACCTCGTGGCCAGGCGGCCGGGTGTCGACATCATCGCCGGGCTCGCCGTCGCCGCGGCGCTCGCCCTCGGCGAGGTCCTCACCGCGGCGGTCATCGGCTTGATGCTCGCCACGGGAGACTTCCTCGAGGAGTATGCCGCCGGGCGGGCTGAGCGTGAGCTCGGAGCCCTCGTCGAGAGAGCTCCCCGTCTCGCCCACAGGCTGTCGAACGGCGAGGCGCACACGGTCGCCGTAGGGGAGGTCGTCCTCGGCGACCGGCTCCTCGTCAAGCCGGGCGAAGTCATCCCGGTCGACGGCATCGTCGTCGGCGACCCTGCCCTGGTCGATGAGTCTGCGATCACGGGAGAGCCGCTGCCGGTCGAGCGGACCCCGGGCGACATCGTGGCGAGCGGCGCGCTCAACGCCGCCGGGCCGTTCGAGATCCGAGCGACGGCCACGGCAGAGGCGAGCACGTACGCCGGGATCGTCAGACTCGTGGAGGAGGCGAGGGCGTCGCGTTCGCCTTCGGTGCGGCTGGCCGACCGATGGGCCGCATGGTTCATCCCCATGACGCTGGCGGTCGCCGGCGGCGCCTGGGTCGCCAGCGGCGACTCGACGAGGGCGCTCGCCGTGCTCGTGGTCGCCACCCCGTGCCCGTTGCTGCTCGCGGTGCCGGTCGCCATCGTCTCGGGCATCTCGCGGGCGGCACGGCGCGGCGTCGTGTTCCGCGGCGGAGGAGCGCTCGAGACGTTGGCTCGCGTCGAGAACCTCCTCATCGACAAGACGGGAACGGTGACCCTCGGCGAGCCGACGTTGCACGACGCCGTCTCGTTCGACCCCCGCTATTCGGGAGACGACGTACTGCGCCTCGCCGCTTCGATCGACCAGGCATCGACTCACGTCCTCGCCCGGGCGATCGTGGGGGCAGCCAGGGAGCGAGGCCTGCCGCTGGCGATGGCGACCGGCGTCAGCGAGAAGCCGGGCTCAGGCATCGTCGGCCGGCTCGACGGCCGCCGGGTCGGCGTCGGCAGCGCCCCGTGGCTCCTCGAAGGCAAGGCGATGCCCTCGGACGTCGCCGAGTATCGCCACCGCCTGCTCCGGGTCGCCCCGATGACCGTGTTCGTCGCCGTCGACGGCGCCATCGCAGGGGCGTTGGTGTTCGACGACGTCATCCGGCCCGATGCAACGGCGACGTTACGGGCACTGCGTCGCGCCGGCGTCCGGCGCATCGTCATGGCGACGGGCGATCACCCAACCGTGGCCCACTCCGTCGGCATGGCCATCGACGTCGACGAGGTGCTCGCCGAGTGCACGCCTGCCGACAAGGTCGACGCGGTGCACGACCTCAGAAAGAGGGGCGTGACCGCCATGGTCGGAGACGGGATCAACGATGCCCCGGCGCTCGCCGCCGCGGACGTCGGCGTCGCCATGGGCGCCCGCGGCGCGACCGCCTCGTCGGAGGCGGCACCCGTCGTGCTCATGGTCGATCGGCTCGACGGGCTCGTGGACGCCATCTCGATCGCCAAGCGCTCCCGGCTCGTCGCCCTCCAGAGCGTCGTGCTCGGGATGGGTTTGTCCGGCATCGCCATGGGCTTCGCCGCCGCGGGCGCCATCGCGCCCATCGTCGGCGCAGTCGTCCAGGAGGCCATCGACGTCGCCTCCATCGTCAACGCGTTGCGGGCCCTCACCGGCAAGGTGTCGGCGAGGCGCAAGGCGACCCTCCCGCCTGAGCTGTCCGCCCGGCTGCGCTCCGAGCACGAGGTGCTGCGCCCGAGACTCGACATGCTGCAGGCGACCGCCGATCGTCTCGACGTGTGGAGCAGGCAGGAGGCGAAAGCCGGCCTGCAACGGGTGGCCGAGTTCCTCACGGACGAGGTGCTCCCCCACGAATCGGCAGACGACCGGGACGTCTATCCGCAAGTGGCGGCGCTCCTCGGCGGCGAAGACCCGCTGGCGTCGATGAGCCGAACCCACCGCGAGATCTTCCGGCTCATCAGCCTCTACCAGCGCACCCTCGGTGAGCTGCCGCCCGACGGCCCGGACGAGGCCGACTTGCGCGACCTGCGGCGTCTCCTTTACGGCCTCCACGCCATCCTCCGCCTGCACTTCGCCCAGGAGGAGGAGCTCTACACCGCCCTCCACGACGAGGCTCCGAAAAGCGAAGAACGGGCCAGGACGCACCTGCCCGAGTCCGACCGTACGGTGTCGTGACGCTCGACCGCTCGGCGCAACGGCGGCTCACGCCGCCGAGTGGGCGGGACGGCGGTCGGCGAGCCGGGCGCCGATCGGCCCGAGCGTCGCCATCACGAGCACGTAACCCGCAGCCAGGGCCGGCAGCTCGGGGTCGGCGCCTGCCGCCACGGCCAAGCCCGCGATGACGATGGAGAACTCGCCACGCGCCACGAGAGCCGCTCCTGCCCTTGCCCTGCCTCGCCGTCCGATCCCGCCTCGCCAGGTCGCCCACCAGCCGGTGGCGAACTTGGTTGCCGCGGTGACGGCGGACAGGACGAGCACGGGAACGATGACGGACGGCAGGACGCCCGGGTCGGTCGTGAGCCCGAAGAACACGAAGAACACCGCCGCGAACAGATCGCGCAGCGGCGACAGCAACGCCCGCGCATGATCGGCCGCCTCGCCGGAGACGCCGATGCCGACGAGGAAGGCTCCGACCGCCGCCGACACGTTGAGCTGCTCGGCGATACCGGCAACGAGGAGCGTGACGCCCAGCACCGTGAGCAGGTTGATCTCGTCCGATCCGGAGAACGCCACCCGGCTGATCTCGTCGCCGTGGCGAGCCGCCACTCCGATGATGATGCCGACGACGACCAGGGCGGCAGCCACCGACTGGATGGCCCCCGCGACCGTGCCGCCGAGCGCCACCGCTCCGAGCACCGGCAGGATCACCGTCATCGCCAGGTCCTCGAACACCAGCACCGACAAGACGATCGGCGTCTCGCGGTTGCCGAGCCAG
Organism: Acidimicrobiia bacterium; assembly: GCA_036396535.1. NCBI lineage: Bacteria > Bacillati > Actinomycetota > Acidimicrobiia > Acidimicrobiia bacterium. Next base: position 16,980 of record DASWKR010000070.1, read on the forward strand.
CCGAGATCGCCGAGCAGCTTGGCGACGACACCGGACGAGGAGATGTATGTGACGCCGCCGAGGAACAACGAGGACTCTGCGCTGAAGGACAAGAGAAGGCCGGCGAGAAACCCCGGCGTGAAGTTGAGGGCGAGGTCCAGGACGCCGGCACCAGCGGTCGAGCGCAGGCTGGCGACCAGTTCCCTCCCGCTGTAGTCGAGTCCGAGCATCAGCAACAGGAGGATCACGCCGAGGTCGGCCCCGGTGGCGATGAAGTCCTCCGACGTGACGACCGGGAGGAGCCCACCCTCGCCGAACGCCACCCCACCGAGGAGGTACAGCGGGATCGGCGACAACCGCATCCAGCGGGCCGCCCTGGCGAGGACCGCCAACGCCAGCACTATCCCGCCGATCTCCAGGAAGAGCTGGGCGCCCCCGTGCATCGCTCAGCCGGCGCGCAGGATCTCGGCGACCGTCTCGATTCCCTCGGCCGTCCCGACGACGACCAAGGTGTCGCCTGGCTCGATCCTGGCGTCCGGTCCCGGCGCCGGGTGGGCGGCCTCGCCGCGCAGGATCGCCACCACCGAAACGCCGGTGCGGGTTCTCACCCTGGCGTCTCCGATCGTCCGGTCGGCGTACGGGCTGGCCTCGTCCACGGTGAGCCAGTCGATCGCCAGGCCCTCGATCTCCTGGGTGCGGTGAACCACGTCTTCGACGAGCTCGGAGCCGCCGAGCATGTCGACGACGTCGTGGGTCTCGGCGTCGGTCAGTCCGAGGTTGAGAGCGACCGAGTCGGGGTCGTCGACCGGGCAGATGAACATCTCGCGCCTGCCCGTCTTGTGGTGCACCACGCCGACCCTCATCCCTGCTTCGGTCACCAAGTCGTAACGAACACCGACACCGGGGAGGATCGTCCTTTCGATGCGCGCCATGGGTCGACGACTCCTGAGAGCGGAGTGCGATTGTGCCACGAATCGCACTGCCGGGCCCTTCAGCCCTAGGCCGGGTCGGCTCGTTACGGTATGTAGTGAAGTGCCAGGGGGTGAGACACCCGGCTGGACAGCACCGAATGAAATCGGGCAAGCGAGCGGAGTTCGAGTCCCCGCCCTGGCACCAGCAGACTCGGAGGCGGCGATGAAGATTCACGAGATCATGACGAGGAGCCCGCTCACGGCTACGGCGAGCACGCCCCTGAAGGCGGCCGCGACGACGATGGTCGACGCCAGGATCAGCGGCCTCCCCGTGACCGACGAAGAAGGATCTCTCGTCGGCATCATCACCGAGACCGATTTCCTCCACCACGTCCCGGGCAAGCCGCGCAAACCGCGTGCCGGGCTGTTGCGGGCGATCTTCTCGTCCGGCAAGGAGGTGGCGTCGAACGCCACCACGGTCGGGGACGTCATGACGCGCGACGTGGTTGTCATCGGCCCGGGCGACGACCACTCCATCGCCGCCCGGCTCATGGAACGCCACCGCGTCAAGCGGCTCCCCGTCGTCGAGGACGGGAGGCTCGTCGGGATCGTCAGCAGGGCGGACCTGCTCGGCGTCCTGACGAGGCCCGATGAGGCGGTCGCCGCCGAGATCCGAGAGCACGTGGTCCACGACCTGCTGATGCTCGACCCCGACACAGTGGCCATCGAGATCGCCGACGGCGTCGTCCGCCTCGGCGGGAAGGTTCCGACCCGTACCGACGCCAGGATCCTCGAGGCCGTGACCCGCCACGTGGACGGCGTGGTCTCGGTCGAGTGCAGCGTGCAATACGAGGTCGACGACTACACGCCGGACTCGGAGCCCCGCCCGACGGGTGTGCCTCGCCCGAATTGGTGAGGGCGAGTGCCTCACCCGTAGCGGGGGCCCCCTAAGCGAAGAACCACGCCGCTTCGGCGAACCGCCGCTCGTCGAGCAGCCGCGGCTCGCCGCATGCCTCGCCCAGATCGACGGGGACGATCTCGTCGCCGCGCACGCCGACCATGACGCCCGAAGCCCCTTCGAGCGCCAGCTCGGCGGCGGCGAGCCCCATCCGCGTGGCGAGCACCCGGTCGAAGGCGTTCGGGGTGCCGCCTCGCTGGAGGTAACCGAGCGTCGTCAGCCTGCTCTCGAACCCGGTGAGCCGCTCCAGCTCGCTCGACACGTACTGTCCGATGCCGCCGATCCGGTCGAACCCGAAAGCATCGACACCGCGCGACGAGACGTCGCCCGCCGGTCCCGGCGTGCCCTCGGCGACCACGACGACCGAGTAGTCGTGGCCGGCTGCGTGCCTCCGGTTGAGGCGGGCGGCGACCTCGTCCAGGTCGTATCTCACCTCGGGAACCAGGACGATCTCGGCGCCCCCTGCCAGCCCGGCGTATGCGGCGATCCAGCCGGCGGTCCTCCCCATGACCTCGACCACCATCACCCTGTTGTGCGACTCGGCGGTCGTCGTCAGGCGATCGAGGGCGTCGGTGACGATCTGCACGGCGGTGTGGAACCCGAACGACACGTCCGTGCCGGCGATGTCGTTGTCGATCGTCTTGGGCACACCGACGATCCGCAGGCCGCCGTCCTGCAGCTGCACGGCCGTTCGCAGCGACCCGTCGCCGCCGATCACGACGAGGCTCTCGATGGCGTTTGCCTCGATAGCCGCCCGCACCGACTCGTAACCCTCGCCGTGGACGTACGGGTCACGCCGCGAAGTCCCCAGGATCGTGCCGCCGCGAACCAGGATCCCGCGGACGTCGTCCCGTGTGAGGGGCCGCGTCGTCCCGGACATGAGCCCGTCCCAGCCGTTCTCGATCCCGACGACCGCCTCGCCCTCGGCGGTGACTCGCGTGACGACCGCCCTGATCGCCGCGTTGAGCCCCGGGCAGTCGCCTCCCGCCGTGAGCACTCCGATCGCCATCAGCTCTCCTCCGATTGCACGCTCAGACGATAGAGCACACTCGCGACCGGCCTTTGTCCCCTAGCGGGAATTGCGCCGGTATCGCATGGTGGCCGGTGAGAGGAATTGTCACGAGGAGGCAGGAGATGCAGAAGATCTTGATCGCAGTCGCATCGAAGCATGGTGCGACCACCGGCATCGGAGCCGAGATCGGCCGCACGTTGGCCGACGCCGGGATGTCGGTCGAAGTGTCTCCGCCGGAGGAAGTCGCGTCGATCGAGCCCTTCGACGCCGTCGTCATCGGCAGCGCCGTGTACGCCGGGCATTGGCAGTCCGAGGCGCGCGAGTTCATCGATCGGTTCTCGGCGGACCTGAAGCGCAAGCCGGTGTGGCTCTTCTCGAGCGGGCCGATCGGCGATCCGCCGAAGCCCGAGGCCGATCCGGTCGACATAGCGGACTACGTGGCGTGGACCGGAGCGAGGGCTCACGAGGTCTTCGCAGGCAGCCTCGACAAGGAGGCCCTGAGCCTCCCGGAGCGGGCGATCGCACGGGCGCTGCGAGCCCCGTTCGGGGACTTCAGAGAGTGGGACGCAATCCACGCCTGGGCGGAGGAGATCGCCGCCGAGCTGGCTCCGGCGCCACACTGAGGCGTCGAGTCCCGGGAGCCGTCAGCTCGCCGCCGCCACCTCGGCTGCTGCCACCGCCGCCGCGGCGAACTCCTTGAAGGCCGCCAAGGCACGAGGCCCGTACACGGAGGCGGGGCCTCCCGCCATCAGGAGCGCCACCCCGAGCGCCTCGGCCGCTTCGGGCTCCGAAGCCCCGCGGCGCGCCGCGCCCTTGGCGTGATACGCGATGCATCCGTCGCAGCCGTCCGCGACGGCGATGGCGAGCGCCATCAGCTCCTTGACTCGGCCCGACAGGGCACCGTCGCGCATCGTCGCCTGGTGCAGGTCTGAGAATCCCTTCCACTCCTCGGGAATGGCGGAGCGCAGCTCCCTCGTCGGGATGCGCAGCTCATCGATCACGGTCTGGGAATCGGTCATGGCTCTCTCCAGCTCGGCTTGCCTCATCGACGGTAGGTCGCGATGGGCTGCCGTTACAGAGGCGATCGGCACTGATCCGGTCGCCCACTTGGGCCGAACGGCCCTTCCTCGTGGAGCCTGCGGCGGTCCATGATCGAGTGGAAGGAGGTCGATCATGCGCATCGTCGTCGGCGTCGATGAGTCGCCAGCGAGCATCGGCGTCCTCGAGGTGGCGATCCGCGAAGCCGCTGCCCGAGACTCCGAGCTCCATGTCGTCAGCGTGTTCCAGACTCCGTGGTCCGTAACGGCTCTCAAGCCGGGACACCTGGAGAGTGCCAGCGAGCGCACCGAGTATCACGAGCGCGTCTGGGGTCGCCTTCGCCCGTTGCTCGAGTCGTCGCACGTCGGTTGGGAGACGGTCGAGCTCAGCGGCGACCCCGGGCATCAACTGACCGACTACGTCCAGAACGTGCGAGCCGACCTGCTCGTCGTCGGGAGCAGAAGCCGCGGTGACCTCGCGTCGATGGTCCTCGGCTCGACGAGCCACGCCTGCCTGCGCCTCTCGCCGGTCAACGTGCTCATCATCAAGCCCGGCAGCTCAACCAAGCGGCCCGACCGTCCGCGGTCGATCCAGATGCCGATGGTGTGATCGATCCGTTCCGGCGTCCCCCGATCGCACAAATGCGATGCAGGGACGCAAGACGGGAGGGAGCACCCCTCGCCGGCCACCCGCCCGCCGACCAAGCCGTTCCGGCGTCCCCCGGTCGCACAGATGCGATGTAGGGACGCAAGAGCGGGAGGGCGCAAGAACTGGGTCAGCGTCTCCTGTCGAGCTCGTCGAGGGCGGCGACGAGCGCAGCAACCTCGGAGTCGGAGAGCTTGGCGTCGCGGTGGATCAACGTGTACCGGAGAGGCGGCATCTCCCCTTCGAGAGTGACCTCGATGGCGTCGCCGGCGCCTCCCCCGTCCCAATCGGAGAAGTTCAACTCGTCGCGCCCTTCCTCGACGTCGCTCCTGGTCAGCCACGAGAACGGCGCGACGAACGAATAGAACGGTCGCTCGGTCTCGTGGCTGTGGCAGTCGTAGCAGGCCACCCGGGCGATCCGCTCCGCCTCGGCGCTCGGCCACTCCACCGAGGAGACAGCCGGCGGGTTGGCGTCCCACCACCCGTAGGGCACCGCCTGAATTGCCAGGAACGCCACGACGAGTGCGATCACACCGATGCGCAGAGCGCGTCTCACGGAGGACAGTCTCGCCGACCGTCACACGAAGATGATCTGGGCGCCCTCTGAGAGCTCGATGAAGTCGGCGGCCGAGATGATCCCCTCGACCCGCGAGTACAGGTCGTCCTCGGTGAGGTGCATCATGTCGGCCGACATTCGGCACGCCCACAGGTGACCGCCGGCATCCGTGATCATCTCGAGGAACTCGGGGACGTCCGGGACGTCGATGCCCTCGATCTGCTTCTTCATCATGTGGGTGGCGAAGGCCGTCATCCCCGGAAGGCCCATGAGCGAGGGCGGCATGTGCGTGGCCGGGTTGCCGACGGGTGTGAACTTGAGGTGCGCCATCGTCTCCTTGTTGATGACGTCGAAGCCCCAGAACGTGAAGAACAGGTGCACGTCGACGCCCTCACCGAGGGCCGCGTTGGCGAGGACGAGGCCGGGGTACGCCATGTCGAGCGAGCCCTTCGAGCAGATGATGCAGAGCTTGCGTCCCGACTGCTCGTCCTCGAACGTCGGGATCGGGGCGCTTTCCAGCACGGTTGTCACGATCTCTCCTCTCTCACACGCAGCCGACCGGCTTCGGCAAGCCGGCGACGTACGCCATCTTCTTGGCTGGCTTCTTCGGGAACAGCGTGAACATGTCCTTGGTCGACACGCCACCGACCGTTCCCATGCGGCGCAGAGTGGGCGTCTCGCCGTTCGCCTCGTAATCGGCGCGGGCGAAGCGGATCGCCGCCCAATGGCCGTCCGTCAGCTCGAGGCCGATGTTCTCGGCGAGCGACGACGCCAGTGTCTCCGACCACTGGGACGGGTTGACGAGGAACCCCTCCTGGTCGACCTCCACCTCGTGCCCCGCGATCGTTGCAACCGTCATCGTTCCTATTCCTCTCTCTTCGGCTTCGGCACACGCTTGCCCGCCATCGACATTGCGTTCGGCACGGGGATGCGTCTGCCGGGGAGCAGCAGGTTCCAGTAGGTCGTCCGAAATGCCAGCTTCCCCAGATGGTTCAGCCGGGACTCGGCGAGCAGGCGGAACGGCCCGACCCTCGGCAACGGGTAAGTGCCCGGGAGCGGCTCCGTCTCGTAGTTGAAATCGATGAGCATGGCCTTGCCGTTCCCGCTCTCGACGAAGCAGTTGGCGTGCCCGTCGTAACTGCGGGTCATCGGCTCGCCGGCGACGTGCTCGAGGAAGTTGTCGACGAACACCTCGCCGCCGAAGTGAGCGGACGAGCCCGCCTTCGATGTCGGCAGGTTGGCGGCGTCGCCGACGGCCCATATGTCGTCGTACCCGGTGGCGAGAAACGTGTGCTGGTCGACCCGCACGTGGTTGAGCTCGTCTCCGAGCCCGGAACGGGCCACGAAGTCGGCGCCCATGTTGAGGGGCACCGTGACGAGCAGGTCGAACGGAATGCGGCGATCGTCGAACGACACGAGCTCGCTGCCGTCCACTCGCTCGACGTAGAAGTCCGCCTCGAGTGCGATGCCGCGATCGTCGAGCATGCTGCCGAGGCGCTCGGCCGCGATCGGCTTCGTGAAGGCGCCGGAGAGCGGGGTCACGTACGTGATGCGCGTCCGATCCCTGATCCCCTTCTCGGCGAAGTAGTCGTCGGCCAGGAAGGCGAACTCGAGTGGGGCAACCGGGCACTTGATGGGCATCTCGGTGATGTGCACGACGAGGTCTCCGCCGTCCCACGCCTCGATCGCACGCCGCAGCTCGACCGCGCCTTCGAGGGTGTAGAACTCGTGGACCGACTTGCGCCAGCCGGGCCCCACCATCCCCTCGGTTTGGTCGGGTCGCGGTCTCGTCCCGGTCGCGATCACGAGCTGGTCGTATGCGATGACTTCGCCACTCTCGAGCCGAACGATGTTCTCGTCGGGAACGACGAGGTCGACCTCGGATTGGATCAGCGTCACGCGTTCGGGCAGCAACGGATGCGTGGCGCGCACGAGGTCGGCCTCGTCGGCCTTCCCGAACGGGACGAACAGCAGGCCCGGTTGGTACACGTGCTGGGGCGACGGCTCGACCACGACGATGTCCCACGCTGGGAGTCGCTTCTCGAGCTTGTTCACGATCATGGTCCCGGCCGTGCCGGCACCGAGCACCACCAAGCGCTTCATGTGCCCGTCCTTTCTCTCCCTGCGAACGTATTCGGTTCTCCGGTTTCCCGGCAGGGCCGAAAGGCCTGGTGCGGCGGGGCGCCGCCGGGCCGGGTTTGACCCGACGCGGAGCGACGGCGACGATCCGGTCGATGGAGTCACCAGCAGATGCACGCACCGTATCGGTCTCGATCGAGCGGAGCGCCTCCGACGTCTACGAGCTCCTCAGGCACCCTGCCAGCTTCCCGTTGTGGGCGAGTGGGCTGGGCTCGACACTCGAGCCGGGCCCCGACGGCTGGACGATGGAAGGCCCCGAAGGGCCAGTGACGGTCCGCTTCAGCGACCGCAATGACTACGGCGTGCTCGACCACACCGTCGTCGTCGGACCGGGCGTCGAGGTGCACATGCCGATGCGGGTGGTTGCCAACCGCGGCGGCTCCGAAGTTTTGCTGACTGTCTTCAGGCAACCGGGCATGACCGACGAGATGTTCGAGCGGGACGTCGATTGGGTACGCCGCGACCTCGCCACCCTCGCTGGGCTGATCGAGGGCGGCGAGCTCCGATCCGATGGCACCCCACGACGAGAGGAGGATCCATGACGTCCGACCAAGACCGTGCCGATGGGCCCGCCGAGGAGATCCCTGTCAAGGGCGAAGAACTGATCGGCAAGGTGAAACAGCTCATCCACGAAGGCAACGTCCGGCGCGTGACGATCAAGAACGAGAAGGGTGAGACGATCGTCGAGCTCCCGCTCACCTTCGGGGTCGTCGGGGCTCTCATCGCTCCGACCCTGGCGGCAGTGGGCGCCATCGCGGCGTTGGTGACGGACTGCACCATCACGATCGAGCGCACGAACGCGGCAGCCGACTGAGGCGGACCGAACAGGGTCAAGAGACCGTGCGTGGGCGAGCCACGACGGTGGAGAGCCCGACGATCGCCGCGCCCCAGAGGAACAACACGGGCTGGAGCCATGAGCTGAGCCCGATGAATCCGATCTGCACCACGATCCAACCCATCAAGGCGGCACCGACGATCCGGTGACCGTTCATCGCCGATGATGCCTGCCGCACCGCGGCGACCACGACGACTGCCGGCACGACGGCGTTCACCGCGACGAGGGCGATGCCGGCCAGCACCGGCGACTCGAACGGCAGGTCGGATGAGAACGACGAGGCGTCGATCGCACCCGTGGCGAGTGAAACGCCGCCCGCCAGCGCTCCCACGGCCAGGAGGATCTCCAGCACGAAGACCAGCCATCCGCCGAGCGAGCGGATCGGCCGACGAACTCCAGCGGCATGACTTGTCGCGGCCCTCATCGCACACCTCGATTCTGGACGTAGCCCGGGCGGCCGGGTAAGAGGCGACGGGCCCCTCGAGAGAGGAGACGCCCGGGCTACGCCATACCTAAGACCTCACGCCATCCCGAAGCGCCCAGAGCACATCCTTGATGCTGACGATGCCGAGCAGCGTCTCTCCCTCCATGACGGGAAGGTGCCGGTGCCCTGTGGCGAGCATCCAGTCGGCGGCGTCCTCCACGTCGTCGACCGGGGCGATCACGTCGGGTGAGGCGGTCATCCACCGCTCGACCGAGGCGTCATCGACGTCGGCGCCTGCCGCTATCGCATGCACCAGGTCGCGCTCCGTGAGGATCCCCACGACCTTCGGACCGTTCATGACCGCCACCGATCCGATGTCCGGGTCGACCATGCGAACGGCTGCTTCTCGCAAGGTGGCCGCGGGTGCCACCGTGATGACTTCGCCGCCGAGGAGCGCTCTCACTTCCACGATCACCTCCGGGTCGCCTCTCGTGAGATCTACCTCACACGAGGCGCGGCCACCAGGGGCGAACGGACGTATGCGCACGGAGCCGGGAGGCGATCATCCAAGGCCGGGCTGCTGCGAGCCTGTCACGCGTCGGTTGAGCCACGGGTCCTCCCGGCCCGGCCGGAGGGTCCTGCCCGGCGCCCCTACCATTCGTAGGGCATGGAACAGGTCGCCCCCGCGCAGTCCGGATTCAACCCGGGCACGGAGTCGGCGTACCGGCTGCGGCGCGAGGCTCAGGTGACGCCATTCGAGAGGCTCGGGGCCGTCGCCGGGGCCGCCTCGTTCCTCGTGATGATCGTGTGGGACCACGCGGTGGCTCCCGAGTTCGCCACCCGGGTGATGCCGATCCGTCTCGGGGTAGCCGCCGTGCTCGTCTTCGGCCTTCTCCCGATCACGTTCACCAGGGCCGGCCGGAACCACCTGCTCGTCCAGGTGGCGGCGTTCACGGTCGTGCTCGGCGGCTTCTCGTGGGTGCTGGCCGTCCTCCCCGACGGATTCGACATCGGCCTGGCCGGGCTCACCATCGGCGTGGTGTTGATACCACTGGTCGCGATCGAGAGGTCCCAGGTCGCGGTGCTCGGGGCGCTGGCGTTGGTCGTCGCCAACGTGGCGATGGCGGCCTCGAACGAATCACGCCAGACGTTCACGAACGTCAACACGTGGATCGTGCTGTCGCTGGCGTTCGCGGCCGGTGTCTGGTTCGTGTTCGACAGGGTGAACCGCAGGCTCTTCCTCACGGAGCGGGAGCTCGACGCCGAGCGACGCAGAGCAGACGACCTGCTCGAGAGCATCCTCCCCCGCGCGGTCGCCGATCGACTGAAGTTGAGCCGCGAAACGGTGTCCGACCGCTTCGAGTCGGTGACGATCCTGTTCTCCGACCTCGTCGGGTTCACCGCTTTCTCGAAGACTCGAGAACCCGACGTCGTGGTCGGCCTCCTCAACGATCTCTTCTCCCGATTCGACGAGAACGCCGAGCGGCTCGGGGTCGAGAAGATCAAGACGATCGGCGACGGGTACATGGCGGCGGGAGGGGTCCCGAGCGCGCTGCCCGACCACGCAGCCAGGGTGTCCGAGCTGGCCCTCGCCATGCTGGACGTGATGGACGACTTCAGAGCAGTACACGGCGTCGACTGGCAGATTCGGATCGGCGTGCACACCGGCACGGTCGTGGCAGGCGTCATCGGCAAGCGGAAGTTCGCCTACGACCTCTGGGGCGACGCCGTCAACGTCGCCAGCCGCCTCGAATCGACGAGCGCCCCCGGCCGAATCCATGTCTCGGCCGACACCGTTGCACTCCTCCCGGACTCTTTCGAGGCCGAAGGGCGGGGGGTCATCGACCTACGCAACCGGGGGGAGCTGCCGACGTTCTTCCTCAACCGCAAGCAGCCGAGCCCGATCACCCCGGCGGCGGCGAGCAGCAGCTGACCCAGATCAGCCGGTCTCGGGGGCGGCCGCCACCCCGGCGAGCTCGGCCGCCAGGTCGACAAAGTCCTGCGCCTCGGCGATCTTGTCGGCATACGTCTGGAGGTCTCCGGCCCGCAATGCCGCATTGGCGGCGTCGAAGGCGGCCTGCGCCGATGCGAGCAACTCGGCTACCTCGTCCGGGACCTCACCGCCGGGAGGCGGCACACCGCCTCCACCGTCTCCCCCGCCGAAGATGGCGGCGAGCGCATCGTCGAGCGTCTCGCGCATGACGATCTGCCCGTTGAAGGACACCACGACCCGCTTGAACTCGGGAATGCCCGCCGTCTCGGCCTGGGCCTGGCCGAAGCCGGGGGCGGTCTGGTCGGCTTCCGCGCCGGCGGCGAGGTAGATGGGCTGCACGTAGAGGAGGGACTGCTCGATCGGGATGACGAGCATGCTCCCTTGGATGACGCGTGAACCGCCCTGACCGAGCAGCGTGAACTCGGGTGAGATCTCCTCGTCCTGGTTGATGAACTCGCCGACCTGTCCGGGGCCCTGCTGGGCGCTCTGGGCAGGGAACCTGAAGTCGATGAGCTCCCCGTAGTCGTCCTCGTCGCTCTTGGCGACGACGAAGGAGACCATGTTCGGCCGGTTGGCAGGCGTGAACGGCTGCATGATGATGAACGACAGGTCGCTCTCTCCGGGCAGCCGCATGAGCAGGTAGTACGGCAGCATCGGCCGGTTCCCCGGGTCGTCCGTGTTGAACACCGGATTGCGGAGGTCGACCCGGCGCTCCGACGTTGCCGGGTCTTTGGCGATCTGCCACGGGTCGACGTTCGAGTAGAACTGGCCGGGGTTCGTCATGTGATAGAGCGTGTAGACGTCGCTCTGGATCCTGAACTGGTCCTCCGGGTAACGGAGGTGTTGCCGCAGCTCGTCGGGCATGTCGTCCATGTCGGTGAACACACCGGGGAAGATCCTCTGCTGCGCCTGGATCAGCGGGTCGTCCTCATCGACCACGTAGAGGGTGATCGTCCCGTCGTATGCGTCCACCACCGCCTTCACCGGGTTGCGCAGGTAGTTGAAGGACGAGGTCGGCAGCCCGAGGACGCGATCGAGCCTGCCGGTGTCGGCGAACGTCGAATACGGGTAGCGATCGGAGACGGAGTAGAGGTCGACCACCCATTTGAGGCGGCCGTCGATCAACACGATGTACGGGTCTGCGTCCGGGAAGAGGAAGGGCGCCACCTTGTCGACCCTGCTGCGAACGTTGCGCTGGATGAGCACCCGGCTCTCCGGGGTGAGATTGTTCGAGATGAGCGTGTCGATGTCCCCGAACCGCAAGAAGAAGGCGACGCGACGAGCCAGTCCCCCAAGGCGGATCCCGCCGTCACCGTCGTAGTTGTTGTAGTTGATGTTGCTGTCGCCCTCGCCGACCGGGAAGTCGGCCTCGTCCTCGTTCGTATTGGCGACGAGGTACTCGTCGGTCGCCGTGTCCGAGAAGTAGATGCGAGGCTGTGCGATCGCCAACTCGGGCACTGCGGTGTCCGGTGGGATGTCCTTCACGAAGAAATCGGGCTGGCCCTCGACGGTGACGTCGTTGGCAGGGCTGATCACCGCTCCGAATCCGTGGGTGTAGACGAGGTGGCGGTTCACCCAACCGCCACCGGGGATGTTGGCCTCGTCGAGCTCCCTGGCCGAGGCGACGACCTGGGTGAGGCGCTGGTCTCCCGTCTCGGCGTCGGTGAGCGTGTACCGGTCGATGTCGACGTCGGCGATGTTGTAGAACGTCCTGATCTCTTGGAGCTCCTTGTATGTCGTCACGAGCACCGAAGGATCCCAGAGCCGGATGTTGTCGATCGTGTCCTGGTTCGCATCGAGGCCCGCCCGCGTCAGATCTGCTCCGGCGGGGAAGTTGCGCACCTCGATGTTCGTGAGGTCGTACGCCTCTCTCGTGAACTCGATGTTGTGGGCGACGAAGTCGATCTCCTTGGCGCGCTCGTCCGGAGCAACCCGGAACCGCTGGATGATCGCCGGATAGAGGCCTCCGACGACGATCGACGTGAAGAGCCACAGGCCGATCGCGACCAGCGGCAACGTCCAGCCGCGAAATCTCAGGTTGACGAGCATGATGATCGCGGCAACGACAGAGATCAGGATGAGCAGGTTGAGAGCGGGGCGCTGGGCGTTGAAGTCCGTGTAGGAGACCCCGACGACCGGGCCCCGAGTCGAGTACAGGAGCTCCCAGCGGTCGAGTGCGTATCCCACCGCCTTGAGGAGGGCGAGGAGGGCGAACAGCACCGAGAGGTGCACCTTGACGCCTGGTGTGACCCGGCGCGTCGTCTGCACCTGGATGCCGCCGTTCAAGTAGTGCAGCGCGGCGGTGACGAGCGCCACGACGAGCACCAGCTCGAACAGCCATCCGAAGACGGCCCGGTACAGCGGCAGGTCGAAGACGTAGAAGCCGACGTCCATGTTGTAGATCGGGTCGACGGTCCCGAAGCTGCCACCGTGACGCCAATAGAGGAACTCCTTCCAGAACGACGCGGCTCCCAACCCGAGCGTTATCCCGAAGAAGCCGGCAACCAGGAGCCGGACGCCTGCAGCCCGCGGGCTCATCCACCCCTGGAAACGCTCGATGATCTCCTCGTCTGCGCTTCCCGTGAACGCTGGGCGCCTCGGCGAGAGGCGGTCGGCGAGCGTGAGGTTCGCCCAGAACAGCCCGAACGCGACAACGGAGGCGACGACGACCATCCACACCCGCGTGAGGACGAGGGTTCTCCACACACCGGTGCTGGCGACGGAGTCGTACCAGAGATAGTCGGTCCAGAACGTCGCGATCGACCTAGCGGTGAAAAGGGCCACCAGCGCCACGATGGCGATGATCATGACGAGGCGACGAGCGCCGCTACGCGGCCGGATGTCGATCGGTTCCGGGTTGATCATCAGGGGATTCTATTGGCTGTGACGCCTGAACCTCTCGGCGAGGCGCCGGCGCGTCATAAACGGGGGTCCTTCTGACGGCGGGAACGACGAGGAAGGTGTCAGATGGGGACGATCGCGCTCTGGCAGCTCGGCGCCGCAGGGGGTAGGAGGATCCCGTCCGGGAGGGGACCCGACGGGTCCCACGTCGCCCCGGTCTCGGCAGGGCAGCCGTCCCGGCACACGGCGCCCGGGCAGACGGCGGTTACGGCAGCCACGCCGAGATCGGCCAGCGCCATGAGGAGTCCCTCGTGATATGCCCTGATGGCGGCGAGTCGCAGCCGCCGCTCTGCGTCGTCGGTGCGCCAGGCGCGAAAGACCTTGCTGGCCGCCGCAGACACCTGGCGGGCTCCGTCGCTCGAGGCCAACGCGCTGCTCACAGCCTCGTGGAGAGCGTCCACGAAACCGGCTGTCGCGATTCCGGGGCCCTCCGACCCGGGCTGCGGCGTCTTCTGCGAGCCGACCATCTCAGCGGCCGCGCTGTGGCCCGCGAGGTAGCTCTCCCGCTCCAGCTGGCGGATCTCGGGACCGAACGACGCTGCAACGAGCGGGCGGTCCGGCAACCAGCCGGGCTCACCGACGCGCACCTCCTCGAGGACCCGGTTCTGCAGGTCGACGATGTCACGTTTGACGGCCCGCAGTGCCCGATTGGCGATGGGCAGGAGCAGACGGTCCCGCAGCTCGAACGGATCGACGGCGGACTGCCGGGCAACCGCCACTGCAGTTCGACCGGCGTCGTCGCGACGCTCGGTGCCATCCTGCGCCGGCTCGGCGTTGGGTGTGGTGACACCGACCGCATCGTGCGGAGCCTCGGCTCCTGGGGCGCGCAGGCTGGCGAAGAGGTTTTCAAGCTCGTCGGGAGCCTCGGCGGGCTGTTCGGGCTCCTCGGGCTGCGCGAGCTGCTCGGGCGGCTCGGGCGCCTCGGGTGCCGCCTCGACGTGCAGGCCCGTCTCCGGGGCGGTCTCACCCGTTGCCGCCTCGTCGTCGTGCTCGTCGGAGGCGTCGATGCGCACGGTCTCCTCGGAAGGACCGATCTGCGGCTCCGGCGCGGCGACCTCCTTCAGCCGGGGAGCCATGCCTTCCGGTTCCACGATGGTGGGTTCCTCGGCCGTGCGGAGCCGCTCGACCTCCGCTGCCATCGCATCCGCGTCGACCGGCTCGACGCCTCTCATCTGGGCCGCCGAGATGATCCTGACGGAGCCGTCGTCCTCCAGCCAGGTGTGGTCGCCGGTGCCCCCCGGGTGGGTCACCGCTCCCGTGGATGCGATCTGCAGTGCCTCCCGCCTGGTGTCTATCTCCTGCTCGAGCTGGCCGATCGAGTTGCGAGCCGCCTCCAACTCCTCGAGAAGCTCGGCTCTGCGCTGCTCGAGCGCCCGAGCTCGCTCCTGGGCGGACTCCGCCGACTGCCTGGCCGATTCGAGGATGTCCTCACTCTCGGCCCTGGCAGCCATGAGGAAGCGCTCCGCCTCGACGCGCCCCGACCGTGCCGTCTCATCGGCTTCGCGTCGGGCCTCGCTGGTGAGGCGCAGCGCCTCTCTCTCGGCCTCGGCACGGATGAACAATGCGTCCTCGCTGGCCGACTCGGCGAGGGCTTCGGTCTCGGCTTGGGCAGCGGCGATCATCTCGGCGGCGGCGTCCCAGGCTTGGCCGCGCATCTGCTCGGCGTCGACCTCTGCCTGGGAGCGGAGCGATCGAGACTCCTGGTCGGCCTCGGCCCGCCACCGGGCGGCGTCGGCCGTTGCACGGTCACGCAAGCCCTTGGCAAAGGCGCGGGCCGCCTCGAGGATGCTGTCGACCTCGGCCCCGATGGCGCCCAGCTCGACCTGGAGCCCCGCCGGGTCGGTGACCCCCACGTCCGGGGGATGACTCTCCCCCTGCGCCAGCTGGGCCTCGAGGTCGGCGATGCGCGCCAAGGCCTTCGCCTTGAACTCGTCGACCTCGTCGCGGTCGTATCCCCTCATCGAGGACGAGAACTGGCGATCGCGCAGCGACGGCGTGTCGTCGGTCATGAGTCCAGATGACGATACCTGGATGAAGCCGCGTTACCGGGCACTTCGGCGTCGCGCCACCCACGGCTGGGCCCCCTCGAGTCGAGGGGCCTCGACTCGGTTTTTGGCGGGACGCTCGCCGATCCTCTGGCTCACGCCGGGGGATTGCGTATTGGGCGACCCACACCAGGGGACTGCATATTTGGGCGACCCACACCGGGGGACTGCGCATTGGGCGGCCCACGCCGGGAACTGCGCATTGGGGCGGGACGCTCTGTTCACCCTGCTTGGCCTGACGAGATGCCACACCTACACCCGACGGGGCGTCTTACGCCGTCTCCCGCTTTGCGGGGGACCGGCGAGCGCCGCAGGCCGAGCCGAGGGGGTGGCTGCGCCCGGGTGGCGGGACCGCTGGGCCCCCTCGACTCGGTCCCTGGCGGGACGCTCGCCGATCCCCCGGCTCACGCCGGGGGATTGCGTGTTGGGCGGACGCACGCCGGGGGCTTGCCTGTTGCCGGGTCAGGCTTGGGGGGTGGGGAGGGACTCGAAGAAGGCGAGCGCGTCCTCGATGGTGGCGACCTTGACGACACCGATGTCGTCGCCTGCCGCTTCGACTGCGTCGTCGTAGTTCGATGCCGGGACGAGGACGTACTCGGCGCCGGCATCGATGGCGGCAAAGATCTTCTGCTTGATACCGCCGATGGCGCCGACTTCGCCGTCCTGGTCGATCGTCCCCGTGCCCGCGATGCGGTGGCCTCGCGTCAGGTCTTCCGGTGTCAGCTGGTTGATGATCTCGATGGTGAACATCAGCCCCGCAGACGGTCCCCCGATGTTCTGCGAGTCGATCTCGATGTCCACCGGGAACTCGATGTCGACGCTGGCGTTCTGGAGGAGCACTCCCACCATGCCCCGCTCGGGATCCTCGGTGATCGTGCCGTCCTCCTCGACTGCCCGGTACGGGCCGAGGGTGAGCGTCACCTCGAACTGCTCGAACTCCGTGTTCGACTCGTCCGTCGGCCGGTCCACGAGCAGCGACACGGTGTCGCCGGGGCTGCGACCACTGATCAAGTCGACGGCGTCCGTCGAGAACTCCACGGGCAGGCCGTCGACGGCGACGATGACGTCGTTCTCCTCGAGTGTCCCCTGCGCGGCCGAGCCGTCGACGATCCCCTGCACGAGCGCTCCCGATCCATTGAACGTGACCTCGTAGCCGAGTCGGGTGAGGGCGACGTAGACGGCGTTCTGCTTCGACTGCTCCATCAGGTCGAGGTTCTGCTGGCGAAGCTCCTCGCTGGATACCCCAGCCGGCCTGATGTTCTCCCGGGGGCTGACGTCGACCTGGCTGTCGATGATGGCCGCCAGGTACTCGAACGCGTTGACTTCCTTGAGGGACACGGTGAGGAACATGAGCTCGCCCTGCTCGACGGACTCGTCGCCGACGACATCGATGAAGTCGCTGACGTCGTTGACCGGCCCGGGCGAGAGGGCGTAGTAGGGAACGTCCAGCCTGGCGACGATGCCCGCGGCGACGCCGAGGGCGAGCAACAGGCCGCCGAGGACGAACGGCCACTTGGGAATCTTTCCTGTCGGCCGGATCGAGGGCGGGACCCCGTCCCATGACGGGTCGATCAGGACGTCCGGTTGAACGGTGCCCGGCGCCAGCTCCGTGCGAGAATCCATCGGCAGCGATGGTACTCAGCGAAGCCGGCTAGCACGGCTGGGCGGCTCGGCCTCGCCGAGTCGGTCGATCGGACCCTCCCCTCCGGCAGGAATCCGGCTCGTGCGAGGTAATAGACTCCCGGCTCCGCTGATCCGGAGGCAGGACATGCAGGCGACGATTCCACGGCAGGTCATCACCGGCGCGGTCGTGCCGCACTCGGCGGTCGTCAGCGCGGTCCTCGTCGTCGGGTTCGCCCTGCTCACGGCGGCCGCGGCCCAGGTGGCGATCCCTCTCGGCTTCACCCCTGTCCCGATCACGGGGCAGACGTTCGCAGTCCTCTTGGCAGGAGCAGCGCTCGGCTCGACGCACGGCGCGGCAAGCCAGCTCCTCTACGTCGCCCTCGGGGCGGTGGGGCTTCCCTTCTTCGCCGAAGGCACCGGCGGGTGGAGCGTCGTCGCCGGCGCAACCGGCGGCTACCTCGTCGGATTCGTCGTCGCCGCCTGGGTGATCGGCTACCTGGCGGAACACAAACAGGACCGCAACGTCGTCGGGGCCGTCTCGACCTTCCTGACGGGCAGCGTGATCATCTACGCCGTCGGGGTCCCGTGGCTCTACTTCGCCGTGGACGCCATCGAGACAGGAGACCAGGCCATCGCGGCCGGCCTGCTTCCGTTCATCGCGGGAGACGTGACGAAGGTCGGGCTGGCCGCATTGGTGCTGCCGACGGCATGGCGGGCGGTCGACCGGGTCAGGCGTTGACGCCCGTTTCGAGCCAGGATCGCGTCCGGTCGCTCTTCGCCTCCGATCGCTACGCCGCCAGCCTGGGCGTCGAGCTGATGGCCGCCGATCCGGTCACCGTCGCCCTCGCTCTCGGCGACGTGCACCGCAACTTCGCCGGGTCGACCCACGGCGGGGTCGTCTTCTCGCTGGCGGACTGCGCGCTCTCGCTGGCCGCCAACGCCGCCGGCGTCCGTGCGGTCGCCATCGACACGCACCTCGTGTTGAGCGCGGCATCCGAGCCGGGCGACAGGCTCACGGCCGTGGCGCACGAGGTCACGAGGGGCGCCAGGATCGCCTCGTACCGCGTCATGGTGACGCGGGCCGACGGCAGGGTGTGCGGGATCTTCACGGGGACGGTGTTCATCGACGCCTCCGGCGCCGGCGACGACTGAGGCGGACGTCAGGAGACCTCGTCCGCCGCCCGCCTCAACTCGTCCGAGTCGAATTCCTCGCCGAGGTAAGCCTTGATGACTTGAGGATCGCGCTGGATCTCGAGCGGGAGGCCGGTTGCGATCGGGACGCCGAAGTCGAGCACCATGATCCGATCGGCGATGTCCATCACGAAACCCATGTCGTGTTCGACGAGAACCATGGCCATCCCGAGCTCTTCGCGCACGTCGAGGATGAACCGCGCCATGTCTTCGGTCTCCTCGAGGTTCATGCCTGCCACCGGCTCGTCGAGCAGCAGGAGACGGGGCTCCATGGCGAGCGCCCTCCCGAGCTCGACCCGTTTCTGGATGCCGTACGGGAGGAGCGCCACCGGGTATTTGCGCCATTGCTCGATCTCGAGCAGGTCGATGATGTCCTCGACGACCACCCTGTTGGCCACCTCCTCGCGCTTCGCCTTGCCGAACCAGAGCGATCCGGCCAGTGAGCCGACGCTCGTCCTGACATGCCTGCCCAGCAGCAGGTTCTCGAGCACCGTCATGTGGGCGAACAGCTCGATGTTCTGGAACGTGCGGGCGACCCCGAGCTCCGCCACCTTGTCGGGCCGCAGCCCGAGGATGCTCTCGCCCATCCAGAGGATGTCTCCCTGCTGCGGCTTGTAGACCCCGTTGAGGCAGTTGAACGTCGAGGTCTTGCCCGCCCCGTTGGGTCCGATGATGGCAAACAGCTCGCCTTCGCCAACGGTGAACGACACCCCGGTGAGCGCCTTGACCCCCTTGAAGGAGAGGCTGACAGCGCGGAACTCGAGGAGGTGCTCGTAGTCGCCGTCCTCCTGGTGGCGCTTCGACCACGACTCGAGCGTCCGCCGCGTCGGTATCTCGCCCCCGCTCACGAGAGCCAGCGCTTCCTGCGCTTGTAGTGCTTGACGTCGCGGAACGACTTGCGGGCCCCACCCTCGGAGTGCAACCCGAGGTAGAACTCCTGAACGTCCTCGTCCCTGAGCAGCTTCTGGGGGCTGCCGTCCATCACCATCTTCCCCGTCTCGATGATGTAGCCGTGGTGAGCGATCGACAGAGCCATGTTGGCGTTCTGCTCGATCAACAGCACGCTCGTCCCCTGCTCGTTGATGGCGACGATGATGTCTCGGATCTGCTGGACGAGCATCGGCGCCAGCCCGAGTGACGGCTCGTCGAGGATGAGGAGCTTGGGGCTCGTCATCAACGCCCTCCCGATGGCGAGCATCTGCTGCTCACCGCCCGAGAGGTAGCCGGCCGTGGACTTGCGGCGCTGCGCCAGCACCGGGAACAGGCCCATCACCCTGTCCTGAGCGGCCGTGACCGCCCCCTTGTTCCTGGTCGTGTAGGCGCCGGTGCGCAGGTTCTCGTCCACCGACATCTCGGCGAAGATCCGCCGGCCCTCCATGACCTGCGAGATCCCGTTGCGGACGATGTACGACGGATCCTTCCCGTCGATCCGCTCGCGTTCCCAGACGACGGATCCTTTCGTGATGTCGCCCTCGTGGACATCCAGGAGGCCCGTGATCGCTCTGATGGTGGTCGTCTTGCCTGCGCCGTTCGCACCGAGGAGGGCCACGATGTTGCCGTCCGGGACACCGATGGAGAGGCCGCGCAGCACGAGGATGACGTCGTTGTAGACGACCTCGAGATTCGATACCTGCAGCATGCCGCCCCTCGTTCGAGCTGGTGGGGGCGTGGCGCCATGCCGCGCCCCCACCGGCTCATCATCCGCTTATCCGGTTCCCGTCCTCCTGGGTCCAGCACGCCCCGTCGAACTGGAATCCTGCCGCGAGCTCGCCGGTGTAGGACAACTCGACGACGTCGGACCCGGTCGTGCCTGCGCCTCCGCTCAACGTCTGGCCTGCCCCGCCTGCCGCGGCGTATGCCTCGGCGTTCGGCTTGAAGATCGCGATCTCACGGATCACGTGGTCGTTCGGGCTGCCCAGGTAGTTGAGGTCGGGGCCTGCGCCGTCGAGCTCGATCCGCTCGATGCTGTTGGCGGCGTCGATCACACCCTGGCGGGTGAGATCGCCGTTCGCCGCAGCCAACCTCAGGATCTGCTCCATCTGACGAGCCTCGGTCCAGCCGATGATGAACGCATCCGATGGCCGCCTGTCGGCATAGCGGGCCGTCAGCACTTCGCGGATCTGCTGCATACCGGGGACGTCCGTGCCCCACGGTGCGTAGTAGCCGCTCTGCCAGAAGTAGGCCTGGAGGGCCGGCGCCAGCTCGGAGTCGAGCATCCGGAAGTCGTAGCTCGGCGACGAGCCGAACCACTGCGGCGTCACACCGTTCTGGATGGTCCCACCCATGATGAGGCTGGTCTCGCCGGGCGCTGACGTGAGCCACACCCAGTCGGGTGCCGTCGACACGATCTGCGTGACGATCGGGGCGGCATCGGCCGCGGTGTACTCCGCAGGGTTGGCCCTGACGATCTGTCCCTCACCGTCGTAGACGATCTCGACACCGAGTTGCTCGGCCGCGTACTTGACGCCCGCCGCGGCGTCCTGGCCATAGTCGCCGGCTCGGGTCACGACCGCCAGCGTCGGGGTGGCACCGTCGTTCTCCTCCTGGTGCTTGGTCACCGCCCACTCGAGAAGGTTTATCCCCTCGAGGCAGTAGTTCGTGCCCTGTTCGAACGTGAGCCCGCTGTCGTACTCGGGATCTGCCCAGCCGGAGTACCAGCTCAACGGGATCACGAGCACGTTGTCGCTGACGATCTCGGAGAGGATCCCGGCCGTCTGCGGCGAACCCGTCGAGTTCGAGAACGCAACGACCTCGTCGACGATCTCCGAGTACTTCTGGGCATGGATCGTCGGGTCGTAGACCGTGTCCTCGACGACGGCGTTCACCATCCGCCCGGCGATGCCCCCGCTGGCGTTGACGACGTCCTCCCAGTAGGCCACCTGGGCGTCGACGATGTCGATCGTCAGCCCCGAGAAGGGGCCCGTCAGGTCGGCGAGAACGCCGACGTTGATGGCGTCGTCGGTCACGCCGATGTCGGTGGCGATCTCCTCGGCGGGTGGTGCGATCGTGGTGGTCGGCCCGGCCGTCGTCGTCGGTCCCGCCGTGGTCGTCGGTGCCATGGACGTCGTCGACTCGGCCGGGGGCGCGGTGGTCGTGGTGTCGCCACCATCCCCCCCGCACGCCGCCACGACCAGTGCGAAGACGAACGCCAGAGCGACCGCCCTTCTCCTGGAACTCATGCTTCCTCCATTTCCTCTGTCTCGTTCACTCACGGCCGTGCCGTGCGGCCGGCCGGAGAACTGAGGTGATCTAGTACGTGAAGGGCCATCCCTTCCAATAGTTGCGGATCCTGATCCAGATACCGTAGAGACCGAGCGGCTCGAAGATCAGAAAACCCGCGATGAGCAGGCCGAACAAGATCTGGTTGGCTTGGAACACGCTGAACCCCGGGCCCTGGGCCTCCAATGAGAGCAGCCCGAAGTCGCCGCTGCCGGACTTGACGATGACGTCGGCGAGCGGAGCCAGCCACGTTCCGTCGGTGAGCTGCGTCCCGAGGAAGGCGGTGGCGTTCTCGACGACCCGCGGCAGCACCTCGACGAAGACGGTCCCGAGCACGACGCCTGTGATCGTCCCGACTCCGCCGATGAGGATGATGGCAACGAACGTGACGGACAGGAACAGGTCCCATCTCTCTGGTTGGAAGCTGCCGAGGAACGTGCCGTAGAGGGCCCCGGCGGCTCCGGCGAAGAAGGACGAGATGGCGAACGCCTGGGCCTTCGCCTTCGCCTCGGAGACCCCCATGATCTCGGCAGCCACGTCACGATCTCGAATCGCCGCGAATGCGCGGCCGATCCTCGTGCGGGCGATGTTCTTCGCTGCCAAGGCGAAGACCGCCGTCACGGCGAGGAGGAAGAGGTAGGCCTTGCCTTCACCGGGGATGAACACGCCGAACCACGAACCGTCCCGCTCGAGGTCGAGCACCGGCCCTTCGGGTGACCACAGCGCCAGCCGGAAGGGACCCCAGTCCCTGCCGAGCTCCGGGATCCCGGACACCTGGTTCCAGTTGCGGAACACGTGGACCCCGATGAACACGAGCCCGAGCGTGACAATGGCCAGGTAGAGCCCCCGCACCCTGACGGCCGTCGGGGCGACGAGGAGCCCGATGAAGGCCGCAAGGAGACCGCCCAGGATCACGGCGATCCACAGCGGCCACTCGAGCCCCCACAGCGCAGCAGTCGACGTCCCTCCGACCACCGCCGCGGTGTAGGCGCCGACACCCATGAAGAAGGCGTGGCCGAGCGACACCTGCCCGGCGAGGCCCGTGAGGATGTTCAGCCCGAAGGCGGCGATCATGAAGATGAGGGTCTCGCCGAGGAGCCTCAGCCACGAAGGGCCGCCGAGGAACTTCAACCCCGGTACGACATGGAAGGGAAGCGAGGCTGCAACGAGCAGGAACACCGCCATGGCGACCTTCTTGGTGGTGGTCGCCAGCACCTGCTGCTCTTCCTCGTACGACACGTAGAGGTTCGGCCTGCCCCTCATACCCTGCGGATCTCCTCCGTGCCGAAGATCCCATAAGGCCGCACGAGCAGGAACCCCAGCATGAGCAGGTACGGGACGATCCCGTTGAATCCCGCTCCGAGGGTTCCCGAATACTGCGCCAGGTAGTGGCCGGTCATGATCTCGGCGACGCCGATGGTGACGCCCCCGACGACTGCGCCGACCACTGAGTCGAGCCCCCCGATGATGATCGCCGGGAAGGCTCGGAAGGCCACAAAGGCGGTCCCGCCCGTCACGCCGAACCCTCGGGGGGCGATGCTCGAGAAGATCCCGCCGAGCGCCGCCAGAGCGGCGCCGAGGGCCCACGCCAGGGCGAAGATCCTCCCCGCCGAGATGCCCTGAGCCATCGCGGCCTCCTGGTCGAAGGCGGTTGCCCGCATGGCGACCCCGGTCCTCGTCCGGAAGAACACCGCCAAGCCGACGACGACGATCGCGGCCGTGACGATGGCGGCGACGAACACGTGGGGGACGATCACCCCGCTCAGGTTCGAGAGGCTCAGGAGACCCCATGGGCTGCCGACGGAGAGGTTGCTGCCCTGGCCGAGGAGGTCTCCGACCGTGGTGCGCAACACGATCTCGACGCCGATCGTGATCATCGCCACCGAGAAGATCGGCTCGCCGATCATCGGACGGATGAACACCCGCTCGATCGCCATCCCGACCGCCGCCGCTGCCAGCAGGGCGAAGAGCACCGAGATCGTCCAGCGCAGCGTCGCCGGGAGCCCCCCGAGGTAGCGGCCGGGCCAGTTGATGACGGTCACGAAGTAGGCGACGAGGTATGCGCCCACCGCGGCTACGGCGCCGTGGGTGAAGCTGAGCACCTGCGTCGACTTGAAGATGATCACGAAGCCGAGCGCCAGGAGTGCGTAGATCGCGCCGAGCGACACGCCGTCGATCAGCTTCGTCAGGAACACGTCGAGCGAGGACGGCGGCGACACCTGGGCCACGACGTGCAGAACGATCACCGGGCCGCTCCAAGCTCAGACGCGGCGGCCGGCGTCCCGATCCCCGGCCCGCGGCTCGGCATCAATACATCGACTCCACGAGATCGGAGAACATCTCCTCCATCGCCTTGCGCTTCAGCTTCTGGGTGGCGGTGAGCTCACCGTCCTCGTGGTCGAGCTCTTTCGGGATCAGCTGGAACCTCTTGATCTGCTCGACGGTGGCGTACTTGGCGTTCGTCTGGTTGACGATC
The DNA here is from genome assembly GCA_036396535.1 of Acidimicrobiia bacterium. Classification (NCBI taxonomy): domain Bacteria; kingdom Bacillati; phylum Actinomycetota; class Acidimicrobiia; species Acidimicrobiia bacterium. The sequence continues at coordinate 40,925 of DASWKR010000070.1, forward strand.
CCCTGGATGAGCTCGAGCACCTCGGGCTTCTCGGTGAGGTCGCGATACGTGGTGTACGGGATCCCCTTGCGGGTCGCCCAGTTCCCGACCGTGTCGAACTCGATCGAGATCAGGGCGGTGACGTACTTGCGGCGGTCGCCGATCGCCATCGCCTCTTTCACGTATGGCGAGGTCTTCAGCGAGTTCTCGAGCTCTGACGGCGAAATGTTCTTGCCGCCGGAGGTGATGATGATGTCCTTGATCCTGTCGACGACCTTGATGTGGGTGCCGTCGACCCACTCGCCGCCGTCCCCCGTCTTCAGCCAGCCGTCGTCGGTGAAGGCTTCCAGGGTGGCCTCGGGCTTGCGCCAGTAACCCAGGAACACCCCGTCGTGCTTCGTCTGGATCTCGCCCGTCGCCTCGTCGATGCGAAGCCCGATGCCCGGAATGGGTTCGCCGACGGTGCCGACCTTGACCCGCCCGTGGAAGTTGTTCGTCGCCACGGCGGCGTTCTCGGTCATCCCGTACAGCTCGTAGATCGGCACTCCGAGTCCGAGGAAGAACTCGAGCACCTCCGGGGCGATCGGCGCCGCTCCGGATGCCGCCCACCTGACCCGCCGCAAGCCGATGCGCTCCTTGAGCGCTCTGAACATGAGCGGATTTCCCACGGCGTACGCCAGGCGGCTCAGCGGCGTGAAGAGTCCGCCATTGTCAACTCGCTTCTTGCCGATGTATCCGGCGAGCGCCAATCCCACCTTCGTGACCTGCCGTTTCAGCCAGGTTGCATCGTGCAGCCTGATGAGCACCCCGGCGTGGATCCTCTCCCAGATGCGCGGCACCGCGAAGAACAGGGTGGGCTGGACCTCGTGGAGGTTCTGCTGGACGGTCTCGATCGATTCGGCGAAGTTCAGCATCGTCCCGCCGCTCGCCATCGTCCACGTCGAGAAGATGCGCTCCGCGACGTGGCAAAGCGGCAGGTACGTGAGCACCAGGTCGTTCTCGTCGGGGTTCCTGCCGCCCTCGGTCCTTCCCTCGACGTTGATGAGCCTGTCCATGCAGAACGAGGTGTTCCTGTTGGTGAGCATGGCGCCCTTCGGCGGGCCAGTCGTGCCGGACGTGTAGACCAGGGTCATGACATCGTCTTCTCGAGCCTCCGCCATGGCGGCCTCGACGGCGTCGGGTGCCGTCTCCATGTGGTGCCGGCCGAGCTCGGTCAGCTCATCCCACGACATGAGGCGGTCGTCGTCGTACGACCGGACTCCGCGCGGCTCGACATAGATGATCGTCGTCAGGTGCGTGAAGGCGTCGCTGCCGGCGCCGAGCACCTTGTCGACCTGTTCCTGATCCTCGGCGAGATGGATCTTCGCCATCGAGTCGCTGAGCAGGTACTCGACCTCGACGGGCGGATTCGTCGGGTAGAGGCCGGTCGTGATGCCGCCGATGGCGACGGTGGCGAGGTCGAGGATGACCCATTCGGGACGATCCTCCGAGTGGATCGAGACGACCTCGCCCCGTCCTGCCCCGAGGCCGAGGAGACCGTGGGCGGTGACGTGAACCCGCTCCCAGAGATCCCGCCAGGTGATCTCCTGCCAGATTCCGTAGTCCTTCTCCCGCATCGCCACGCCGGCGGGTGTTCGCAGTGCCCTGTCCCTGACGAGCGCAGCGATCGTCGGGTAGCCGGTGGCGGCAGATGGGGTTCCTGGCCGTTCAACCGTGGTCGTCATGCCGTGCCTCCGTGCCTGTCGAGCCGCCTCCTCGGTCGGCGACCGTCCTGCGACCTGCGGCCCCAGCCGCAGAGCGGTGCCACGTTAGAGATTCGGTCCGGGCGATGCGCCGGATCGGCCAGGGCCCGGAGCTTCCGGACTCCCCTTCGTCACGCCGGTTTGCGCACGCCCACGACGCGGAAACGACCGGCGACGAAGGCCGGATCGGTGAGCGAGGCGTTCCCTGCCGGGTTGGCGCCGGTGACGTGGAAGTCGCTGAAGGCGGCCGACTGGTTCACGAAGAGCCCGCCCGTCAGGTTGAAGGCGATCGAGACCCCGGCCTCGACCGCGGCGTTCTCGGCTGCCTCGGCGACGTCCTCATCCGTCGTGTACACCAGCCAGGTGATGGCGCCCCGCTCCAGCGCAGACGTGGTCGCGATGTCGAGGCTCTGCTCGGTCGAGTCCGTGGCGACGACGTAGACCACCGGACCGAACACCTCCGTCATGTACGCCGCGGTGTCGGCGGCGTCCACCTCGACGACGACGGGTGTCTTCACCACGGCAGTGGGAAAGGCCGGGTTCTTCACCGACCGAGACTCGAGGAGGACTCGTCCGGTCTCGCCGGCCGCCGCGACTCGCTCCACGGTGGCGTCGCTCTTGATCGCTCCAAGGACGTCTGCTGCACGCTCGTCGTCGGCGAGCAGGCCCTCGATGGCGCCGGCCAGCCCCGTCGCCACCTCGTCGAACGAGACGTGCTCGCCCGCCACCGTGATCCCACCTCGTGGCACGAACACGTTCTGAGGCGTCGTGCACATCTGCCCCGAGTACATCGTGGTCGAGACGGACAGGTTGCGAAGCATGCCCCTGAGGTCGTCCGTCGAGTCGATCACGACCGAGTTGACACCCGACTTCTCCGTGAAGACGAGCGCCTGGTGGACGTTCTCCTCGAGCCATCGCCCGAACCCGGATCCACCCGTGTAGTCGACGATCCGCACTGCGTCGTGGCCGACCAACTGCTTGGTGATCGGCTCTTCGGGAGTGTCGACCGCCAGCAGCACCAGGTTCGGGTCGAGGCCGGCCACACTCAGCACGCTGCGGGCGGTCTCGACGAACAGCGCCAAGGGCAGGATGGTGGCTGGGTGGGGCTTGACGATGACCGGGTTGCCCGTGACCAGGCTGGCGAAGATGCCCGGGTACCCGTTCCACGTCGGGAAGGTGGACACGCAGACCGTGACGGCGACGCCGCGTGGCCGGATCCTCCAGGTCTTGTCGACCACGATCGGGTCCCGCTTCCCCTGTGGCTTCTCCCACCGGACGTGGCGCGGGAGCTTGGTCAACTCGACGCACGAGTACGCCACCGCTTCGAGCGCCCGATCGAGGGCATGCGGCCCTCCCGCCTGGAATGCCATCAGGAACGACTGACCCGTCGTGTGCATCACTGCGTGGGCCATCTCGAAGCTGGCGGCGGCGAGCCGCTCGAGGATCTCGAGGCAGACGCCGGCCCGGTCCGCCGGCGAGAGGCCGGCCCACGCAGGCATCGCCGCCCTTGCCGACTCGATGAGCGTCTCGACCTCGGCGGCGGGGTACGTGATCCCGAGGTCGAAGCCGTATGGGGAGGCCTCGGCCACCTCGATGTGCGTCCCGCCGGGCTGGTCCAGGCGGAACGGCTCGCCGAGCCTCGCCTGGAAGGCGGCTTCTCCTTCGGCGGGCGCCGACTCGGGATACGATCGAGGGCTCTCCGGGTACGGCGACCAGTAGGCGCGGGTGCGGGTCGTCTCGATCGCCTTGTCCAACGTCTCCCTGTGCTTGGCCGAGAGCTCGCTCGGATTCATCGTCACACCCTCTCCCACAACGTCGCGATCCCCTGCCCGACGCCGATGCACATCGTCGCCAGCGCGTAGCGCCCCGCTCGCCTGTCCAACTCGCGGAGCGCGGTCGACACGAGGCGCGCCCCGCTCATCCCGAGCGGATGCCCGATGGCGATCGCACCGCCGTTCGGGTTGACGTGGTCGGCGTCGTCCGGGAGCCCGAGCCGGCGGAGCACAGCCAATGCTTGCGCTGCGAAAGCCTCGTTGAGCTCGACGACGTCCACGGCGCCGAGGTCGACGCCGACCCGGTCGAGGAGCTTGCGCGTCGCGGGCACCGGACCGATCCCCATGATCCTGGGAGGCACGCCGGCCGCCGACATCCCGATGAAGCGCGCCATGGGGTTCAGGCCGTGGCGCTCCACCGCCCGCTCGGATGCGACGATCACCGCACACGCCCCGTCGTTGATGCCCGAGGCGTTGCCCGCCGTGATCGTCCCGTCTGCGAACAACGGCCGCAGCGCGCCCAGCGCCGCCAGGGAGGTGTCGGGCCGGGGGTGCTCGTCCGTGTCGACGACGACTGGGTCACCGCGCCGTTGGGGGATCTCGACAGGGACGATCTCCTCGGCCATCCGACCCGACTTGATGGCGTCGACCGCCCTCTCATGGCTCCGCAACGCAAAGGCGTCTTGGTCGGCGCGTGAGACCTCCAACTCGGCGGCGACGTTCTCCGCGGTGTGCGCCATCTCGTCCTTGCCGAAACGCTCCTCCATGAGCGGGTTGACGAAGCGCCAGCCGATCGTCGTGTCGTACATCTCCGTCGAGCGGGAGAAGGCAGTCGTCGCCTTCGGGATGACCTTGGGAGCCCGGCTCATCGACTCGACCCCTCCGGCGATCACGAGGTCGGCCTCGCCGGCTGCGATGGCCCTGGCCGCCTGCCCGATGGCCTCCATGCCCGACCCGCAAAGGCGGTTGACGGTGACGCCCGGCACCGTCACCGGGAGGCCGGAGAGCAGCACCGCCATCCTGGCGACGTTCCTGTTGTCCTCGCCCGCCTGGTTGGCGCATCCGAGAAACACGTCGTCCGTTGCCTCCCAGTCGACGGCGGGGTTGCGACCCACGACCGTCGCGATCACGTGGGCTGCCAGGTCGTCCGGCCGCACCGCCGACAAGGATCCACCGAACCGGCCGATCGGAGTCCTGACCGAATCGCAGACGAATGCCTCCATCAGGTACGCACGAGGTCTCGCATGGCAACTCCTTCGTATACCGAGCGTCTCAACAGCCGCGACACCCGGTACCGGTCCTCACCGTAGAACCATCTGAGGGACTCCGTGACGCCGAGCCAGCGGGCCGATCCACCGGCGTCGCACCACGAGAACGGGCCACCCGGATAATTGGTGCCGAGCCGCATGGCCACATCGATGTCATCCGGGTGGGCGACGCCGAACAGGGCGGCGTCCGCCGCCACATTGACGATCTGCGACACGATGCGGGCGACCACGAGGCCGGGGGCGTCGTCCACCACACACACCTCGAGCCCCGCCGCCTGGAGGGCTCCGGCCGCGGTGGCGACCACGTCGGGATCCGTCCTGGAATCCGCCGCGATGGCGACCCGCTCGGCCGACTCCCATTCGAGCACGGCGTCCATCACGACGATTCGCCTCTCCTCGCCGTCGACCGGGTACATCGAGGCCGGCCTGCCGTCCGTCGGGTGGATCGACACGTCACCGACGCGGATGGCGAACGAGTCGTCGTCGGCGCGCCTCACCCGCATGCCGGCCCGCTCCAGGCGAGCGACGAGCGCCTCCTCGTGTGCCATGAACGACGGCACGACCACCTCACTCGGTGTCGGGCCGGGCGGGGCGAGGCGGGGCGCGGGGACACCCGACGTGTGGTCGTAGAAGCCGCGCCCGGTCTTGCGACCGAGACGTCCGGCATCGACGAGAGCCTGCTGCATGGGGCTCGGGGTGAACCGGGAGTCGTGGAAGGTCTGCTCGTAGATGGACTTGGAGACGGCCAGGTTCACGTCGATTCCGATCAGGTCCATGAGCGCGAACGGGCCGAGCGGGAAGCCGCCGGCGCCGGTGACGATGGCGTCGATCGTGGCGGCGTCGGCGACGCCCTCGGTCAGGAGCCTGAGCGCCTCCAGGTAGAACGGCCTGGCGACGCGATTCACGATGAAGCCTGGCGTCGAGGCGCAATGCACGGGCGATTTGCCCCAGGCGGCAACCGTGGCGGCGACGACGTCTGCGACGGTGGACGCCGTCGCCGTTCCGTGGACGATCTCGACGAGCGGCATGACGGGCGCCGGGTTGAAGAAGTGCGTCCCGACGAGCTGCTGCGGCCGCGCAAGTCCCGCCGCGATCGAGGTGACGCTCAGCGAGCTGGTGTTGGTCGCCAAGATGGTGCCAGGTGCCACGACCTCCTCGACGAGGCGGAGCACTTCGAGCTTGACGTCGCGGTCCTCGACGACGGCCTCGACGACGAGCCCGGCGTCGCCGAAGGCGCCGATCGACGGCACGTCCTCGATCCTCGATCGCAGTGCGGCGGCCTCCGACTGCGACAGCCGTCCCCGCTCGACATCGCGAGCGAGCCGGACGTCGAGCTCGCCGAGAGCCCGGGCGACCGCCCCCGCGGCGCTGTCGTGGAGTAAGACGCGATGACCGGCGGCGGCGGCCACCCTGGCGATGCCCGCCCCCATGGTCCCCGCACCGACGACCGCGACCACGGTCTCGGCTGGGATTGCCCCTGCCACGTCAACGGCCCTCGAAGTGCGCAGGGCGCTTCTCGATGAACGCCGCCACCCCTTCTCGATAGTCGCGGGTGCGGCCCGCCGCTCGTTGCAGGTCTCGTTCCAGGTCGAGCTGGGCGTCGAGGCTGTTTCCGAGTGAGGCGTTCATCGCCTCCTTGACGGCCGCGAAGCCGGCCGTCGGGCCCTCAGCGAGGCTCAGCGCCTTCTCCTTGGCGGCCACCGCCAGCTGGTCGTCCTCGATGACATCCCAGATCAGCCCCCATTCGTGCGCCTTGTCGGCCGGCAACGGATCGCCGAACAGGGCAAGCCCCATCGCCCTGGCGGTACCGACGGCGCGGGGCAGGGTGTAGGTGCCACCGGAGTCGGGGATGAGACCGATCCGCGAGAAGGACTGGACGAAACGGGCGGAACGTGCTGCCAGCACCACGTCGCCGGCGAGTGCCAGGTTGGCGCCCGCCCCCGCCGCAACACCGTTGACCGCCACCACGATCGGCTTGGGCATGGCTCGCATGGCACGCACGATCGGGTTGTAGCGATCCTCGAGCGACGCTCCGAGGTCGGGACCGTCCTCGCCTGGTGACACCGTTCGATCGTTGAGGTCCTGGCCTGCACAGAACGCTCTCCCCGACCCGCTGATGAGCACCGCTCTCACGGTGTCGTCGGCGGCGGCATCGGCGAGGGCGGCGCCGAGTGCATCGAGCATGGCGGCCGTCATGGCGTTGAGCTTGTCGGGGCGGTTCAGTGTGATCCGCGCCACGCCCCGGTCCACCTCGTACAGGATGGTGTCGTCCATCTCGTCCCCTCTGCCGCGCTTCTCTGTCTACCAGGTGGCCGCAGGATCGAGCGAGAGGACCGCCGTCATCGTCTCGAGGAGGTCGCCGAAATGTTCCGACCTCACACCGCGGCGGCCGCCGGTCCCGGTCGGAGTGGCATCCCAGTCGAGCGCCACGCCGGATGCCGCCAGCTCCTCAGCGAGGGCGCCGCGCCAGATCTCCTCGAGAGAGGCGGCAGGCAGCCCGACCGCCCCCGACGAGATCGCATCGTCCTCATGCTCCGTCTGCTCGAAGATCGAGCGCCCGAGCGGGTAGAGGCGCCGGAGCGCCCCCACCATCCGGGAGCGAGACTCGTCGGTACCCATGAGCATGCGACGTACCAACGGCCCTGCATGGCGCAGGTGGTACTCCTCCTCGCGGAGGGCCTTCACCGCCAGGTCTCGGAGACCGGGCACCGTCGAGGTGAGGAGCGCCTGCCAGCGGACCGTCTCGGCGAGGTCGTAGAGGAAATGGCGGGCGAGGGCGTCCTCCCACATCGGGCACGGGAGCTCGACGATCCAGGCGCTGCGGAAGTCGCTTGCGGGACGCCCGAACGCCAGCCCATCGATGTCGTCGGTGAGCAGGCCGAAGAGGGCGCGGGCGTGTCCCAATTCGTCTTGGGCGATCGACGCGTACGCCAGGTCCTCTTCCAGAAAGGGGGCGATCCCGAGCCACTCGCTGTGGCGATGCCCGGTGATCAGCTCGTCGTCTGCCAGGGCCAGCAGCCACGCCCGGGCGCCAAGGTTCACTCGGTCGCCCCGTCCCGGCCCGAGCGCCTCCGCTCGGCGAGAAGTGCGCCGTCATTGTGGCGATGCGGCTTGTCTTGGTTCGGCTGGATGAACTCCGGAGGCACGTCGACGACCGCGCTGCGATCGACGATCCACATGTGCTCGCCCTCCGCTCTCCTGGCGTACGTCTCCCGTGCGAGGATCATCGCCATCTCGGGGTCGGGGGCCTCGAGCGAGCCGGCGTGCTCGAAGGGAGCCTTCCCGGGCTTCTTGAGGAACACCTCGTACGTCCTCATCTGATGCCATCCATCGCCAGCTCGAATATCGAGTCGGCGACCTCCCCCGGGCCGCTGCCCCCACCCGGCCGGTACCAGCGGTCGATGGCGTTGAGCATCGACAGCAAGAGGATCGACACTCGGGTGGCGTCGAGCGAGCCCGTGAACTCTCCGGTGCCGATCCCTTCGCCGAGCAGGTCGCGGTATACCTGCTCGTATCGGTTGCGCATCGCCAGCACGGCGTCCCGCTCGGCGTCCGGCAGGAACCGAGCCTCGTCGAGGAAGGTGCGAGCCTCGTCGAGATGATCGATGACGATGCCGACGTGCCCGACGACGAGACGATGGAGCCTCTCGGCGGCGGTGCCGTCCATGGCGACGACGTCGTCGGCGAGCGCCTGGAAGAGCCGGGCCCCGGTCCGGATCACCTCGATGAGCAGCTCGCCCTTGCCCCCGACATGCGAGTACAGCGATGAGCCCGTCAGTCCGACGGCGCTGCCCAGGTCACGCATCGACGTGCCGTGGAACCCGCGCTCGGCGAACAGGCGGCCGGCCGCCCGGACGACGTCGTCCTTCGTACGCGGGGCGGTCATCCCCGCATGACCTCGAGAGGATTGCGGCACGATTCGCAATAGGCGATCGCCCGGCACGCCGTGGGCCCGAAGGGTGACCGCTCTTCGACCGTGACCGATCCGCACAGTGGGCACGTCACGAACGCCGGGCCGGTCACGGCAACCGTGAACTCTTCGGCGAGGAGCCGGCGCCCTGCCGGCGTGATGAGGTCCGGTGACCATGGGGGGTCGTTGACGAACCGGACGGAGACGGCGCGGGCCCCGGCAGCCCGTGCCGCCGCGGCGACGTCGTCGGCGATCACGCCGAGGGCGGGACAGCCGAGGAATGTCGGCACGAGGTCGACGACGGTCCCGTCGGCGCCGACTCGCACGTCTCGCAGGATCCCGAGGTCTTCGATGGTGACGCCTGGGAACTCCGGGTCGTTCACTGCCGCCACCGCGTCGCGTATGTCGCCAACCGTCTGGGCGGTGCTCATGCGACCCTCGACTCGAGGCGGGCCGCCGAGGCGTCGAGCGCCTCACGCACCCAGCGAGCGCCGTCCCAACCGTGCCGGGCGGTTGCGATCCTGCGCTCACTGTCCGGCCCGGTGTTGAGCTGGGTCTGCTTCAGGGCGGTCCAGTCGATATCTCCGATGACCCACCGGCCCCGGGGTTCGTCGTAGCGGAGGTCGGGGTCGGGGATCGTGAACCCGTAGTCGAGGAGTTGGGGCACGAACTTCTGGACGTATCGATCCCGCAGCTCCTCGTTCGTCGCCGACTTGATGTGCCAGCGCAACAGCACGTCTCTCGAGCTGGACGGTGGTCCGAAGAAGTGCATGGCGGGCTGCCACCAGCGATCCAGGGCCTCCTGGAACATGGCGTGCTGCCGGGGAGTCCCGTCTGCCATGCGGAGCAGCATCTCCTCGCCCTGACGCATGTGGAAACCCTCCTCGGCGACGATCCTTCGCAGCACACGGCGGTAAGGACCGTACGAGCAGTCCTTGAACACCGCTTGCTGGGTCGTCAGCGCAGCCGCGTCGATCATGTAGGCGATCGCCACCTGGTCTGCCCACGTGTGGACCCGATAGTGAAAGACGTTGTGGAAGCGGCTGCGTCCCTCATAGAGGTCCTCGAGCATCTGATCACGGGTCTTGATGCCCAGGTCGGCGGCAACCATGTAGAGGAGGTGGGCGTGCCCGATCTCGTCCTGCGTCTTGGCGAGCGTCCCGAGCTTGCGTTGCATTCCAGGTGCCTTCGGTATGAAGTCACGTTCGGTGAGGCCTCCCATGAGCTCCGAGTTGGCGTGCATCTCGATGAACCGGAACACCTCGTCCCGGTACTCCTCCGGCATGTCGTCGACCGGCTCGACGATGCCACCCGCATCGAGGAAGGCCTCGAAGTCTTCGAGCGCCGCCCAACTCCTCATGACATGCCTCTTCTTGACCGTCGTGGCGAACAACCGTTCGTTCGTATGGTAGCGGACCCACCCGCCCATGCCACGTCTACGCTGCGCGGGTGGTCGACCTCTCCTCGCTGCTCGAAGATCCGATCGGGCACCTGGCGCATCGAGACGAGGAGGTGCGCAGGCTGGCCGTCTCGGTGTGCGCCGCCGCCGCCGACGCCCGCTGGTTCGATCCGCTGGTCACCGTCTTGGTGACGGACACCTCGCCGAGGGTGAGGGCCGAGGCTGCCGAGGTGCTGGCGGCGTTCGGGCCTGCGGCCGAGACGGTCCTCCTCGCCCGGCGCGCTGCGGAGGCGGAGCCGATCGTCGTCGAGGCCATCGTCACGGCCCTCGGCGAGCTCGAGAGCCACGCAGCGGTGGACTGGCTGGCCGGCCTGGCCCGGAGCGCCGACGACAGGATGGTGCGTGAAGCGGCGGTTGCGGCCCTTGGGGCGGTGGGCGACCCGGCTGCGCTTCCCGTACTCCTCGAAGCGGTCACGTCCGCTCCTCCCCAGGTGAGGCGGCGCGCCGTCGTCGCCCTGACGGCCTTCGACGAGCCGGAAGCCGAAGCAGCCATCGCAGGAGCCCGGGACGACCGCAACCCGATGGTGCGCGAGGTGGCCGAGATGATCGTCGGGCGCGTCGTGCCCGAATGGCAGCCGGTCGAGCCGTCAGACGAGGGCCACTGAGCGGCGTCGGGCCGGGAGGCCAGGCTGGTTCCCGGCCAAACTCCGAGTGATCACCCTTGTTCGACCGGCATGCGTTCGAGGCGGACCGCCAGAGCGACTTGGCGGCGCTCGATGTCGCGCACCGTCACGATCGCCAGCACGGCTGCTGCGATCCATAGGACGTCAACCACGATGTCTCCGAATGCGACGCCGCGGAAGTCCTCGAGCGTCTCCGGGTCGCCGGCATGGATCGCCCGCGTGAGGAACTCCGAGGACAGCAGAGCGCCCCACCACAGCCTCACCACATTCGGTGAACCGCCCCGCGGGAGCACTTCATCGGGCTCACTCCTCACCCAGAGGTCAGATGTCACCTGATAGGGCCGGATCAGATTGAAGATGGGCACGAACCATGACCACACGGCCGAAGCCGGGGAGTACTTCGGCGGACGACCGAGCGATCGCAAGTTCTGGTAGCGCCGGTGCAGCCAGACGAGCCACACGATCCCCGTGACGATGGAGGCGATCAGAAAGAGCAGGTTCGCCACGATGGCGGATTGCTCGAGCCGGTCGATGTCACGGGCCGTCCCCGTGAACGTGTCCCGGATGAGGTCGACGATCGAGCGGTAGTAGCTGATCTCGACGGTCAGGGTCCACACGGCGAAGAGCGCCGTCACGGCGAGCAGGAGCGTGACCGCCAATCCCACATTACCGGCGTCCTTGTAGCCGACGAGGCTCGGCTGAGCCGCTCGGGGCGGATCGTCGGGGAGCCGACCTTGCCCGGGGTCGCAGCTACGACATCTCGCCTCCGCCGTCCCGACGGACGAACCGCAGTCGCGACATGACGCATCGGTGCCCACAACGCCGGTTGTATCGGCCGTCCACGGAGATCCCTGAAGTCGCGCCGCCGCCGGGTGAGGCGCGCAAACGACCCCGACGCTATCTGCCTCGGTGCGACTGGTCCTCCCTGACCCACTCGGCGCCACCCGGCCAGTGCTCCTTCTTCCAGATCGGAGCCCGCCTCTTCAGCTCGTCAATGAGGTACCGGGCTGCCTCGAACGCCTCGGAGCGATGAGCGGAGCCGACTCCGACCGCAACGCTCACCTCTCCGACGTCGAGGTTCCCGACCCGGTGGACGGCCGCGACCCGGCCCACGTCCCACTTGACCCTCGCCTCGGCAACGATCTCCGAGAGCTTCGGTTCGACGACACCGTGGTAGGCCTCGTACTCGAGGTGGGTCACGCCGGACTTGCCTTCGGAGTGATCGCGCACCGTGCCCAGAAACACGACGATCGCTCCGCAGCCCGGCGCTGAGACATGTGCCTGAACGGCTGCGGGTTCGATCGGGTCCGAGGTCACCTCGACCCAATCGGGTCCCCGCCTCTGTACGGTCCCCGTCGCCATACAATCTCCTCGTGGACAACACTAACCAGGGCAGGGATGAGGACTCGCCGGACGAGCCTCTGGCCGTTCCGCCTGCCGACGAGGCACACGACGAGCCGGTGGACGGTGGCCCGGAGGCCGAGGTCGCCGGTCGTGAGTTGGGGAACGAACCTGACCTTTCACGTCGCAGGGCCGAGCCGTGGCAGCCCCCGGCCTTCTACGGCCCGATCGATCTCCCGCCCGTCATCGGTGAGCCTGACCGCCTGCCGCGGTACGGCTATCCGGTAGCCCAGGTGACGGCTCGGCAGATCCCACCGCCCGAGGCTCGTCGCAAGCCCGGCTTCGGGTTCCTGGCGATCGTCGCCGGCATCGTCGGCTCCCTGCTGACACTGGGCGTCGTGGCCGTCATGGGCGAGTTCGCCGACGACGCGACGGTCGCCACGACGACGCCCGAGACGACGGTGGTGGCGACGCCCGACACCGTCGTCCAGATCAGGGAGATCATCACGGAAGGCGACGACTCCGGCGTTGCCAAGGCCGTCGCCGCCAAGGTCGTGCCCTCGATCGTGACGGTCGAGATCGGAAGCGCGTCGAGCGACGGCGGATTCAGCGCATTCGGATCCGGGTCCGGCGTCGTGCTCACCGCCGACGGGCTCATCGCGACGAACCACCATGTCATCGAGGACTCCGACGACACCAGGGTCGTCTTCCAGAACGGCCGCATCTATGAGGCCACCGTCGTCGGCAGCGACAGGCTCACCGACCTGGCGGTGCTCCGGATCTCGGCGACCGACCTCATCCCGATCGCGCTCGGGGCGACCGAGGGTCTCGCCATCGGAGACCGAGCCATCGCCGTCGGCAACCCGCTCGGGCTGCGGGGCGGGGCGTCGCTCACGGTCGGGGTCGTGTCCGCTTTCGACCGCGAGGTCCAGGTCGGCGTCGAGGACGTCCTCGTCGGGATGCTCCAAACCGACGCCCCCATCACCCAGGGCTCGAGCGGCGGGGCGCTCGTCGACCGCGAGGGGCGACTGATCGGCATCACCTCGGCGATCGGTGTCAGCGAGGCGGGAGCGGAGGGCATCGGCTTCGCCATCCCGGTCGAGCTCGTGGAACGCATCACAAGCGAGATCATCGAGCTCGGCGAGGTGCGCCACGCTTTCCTGGGTGTCTCTCTCGACGACTCGTTCACGATGCTCGACGACGGGTCGATCATGCCGGACGGCGCCCTGATCACCGACTTCGCCGGGGCCGGTCTGGCGGCCGAGATTGCCGGCCTGGAACCCGGCGACGTCGTCGTCCGGTACGACGGGACCGCCGTGGAGACCAGAGACGATCTCATCATCGGCATCCGCCAATACCGCGTCGGCGAGACCGTCGAGCTCGAGGTCAGGCGCGACGACGCCTCCGTGATCGTCGCCATCGTGCTCGGAGAGAGGCCGACGGATGTGTGAGCTGCCATGAGCGACAACCTCTTCGATCGGCTCTTCGAGCTCTTCCAGTCGCCGGGTCCGGTGAATTGGAAGCTCGCCCGGGAGGTGTCCCGCTCCATGGCGGGAGCGAGACAGCCCGTCGATCCCCGCCTTGCGGAGGAGTACCTCGGACTCGCCCTCGCAGCCGAGCTGAGGCTCACCGAGATGCCCGGGCTCGGAACGCCATCGTCGCGCTCCATCGAGCCGGTCGACCAGGCCACCTGGGTCGAGGAGAACCAGCAGAGCTTCGGGTACATGATCGAGCCGCTCGCCGATCGCTTCGGAAGCCAACCTGGTTCGACGCCGATGACGGAGATCTTCTCGTCGCTCGCTCCTGCGCTCCTCGGAATGCAGGCGGGCACGATGGTGGGAACCCTCGGCCACACCGTCATGGGCCAGTTCGACGCGGGAATGCCTCCGCTCGAGCACGATCGGCGCTACGCCGTGGTGCCCAACATCGAAGGATTCGCCGCCTACGGCGGGCTCGACCCGCAACAGGTGAGGATGTGGGCGGTCCTCCACGAGATCGCCTTCCACACGATCATGGACGTGCCATGGCTGCGCGGCCACATCGTCTCCGTGGTGGGCGACCTCCTCTCGTCGATCGAGGTGGATCCGGAGCGGTTGGCGGGTCAGATCGGCTCGATCAGCTCTCCGGAGCAACTCGAGGAGATGCTCGGCGAGTCGACCGACCTCTCCTCGCTGATGGGCATCGAGGTCGACAGGAGCCGATCGGCCCCGGTCGAGGCGCTGGTCGCCTTCATCGAGGGCTATGGGGACTTCGCCGTTGCGGGAGCCTCGCGTGGACTCCTCCCCGACCACGACCGCATCGCCGCGGCAGCCGCGGCCCGTCGCTCCGGCGATGAGGCGACCCGCTCGCTCGAGATCGCCGGGGTGACGCTCTCGCGATCGGGGGCGGCAGACGCGGCGCAGCTCTGCACCGAAGTCGCCGAGCGTTGGGGAACGGATGCGCTTGCCCGCGTCTGGGAGGCGCCGGAACACCTCCCGACGATCGAAGAGCTGGCGGACCCGGTCGGATGGGCGGCCAGGGTGCTGCTCCCGCTCGGTGACCTGGGGCTCGACACGTGAGACCGGGCCACCGCGGTCGGGTGTACCCATGACGGTCGCCGTGGGCAGCCCGGCCCCTCAGTTCGAGCTGAGAGATCAGCATGGCCAGAAGGTGAGCCGCGACAGCCTGCTCGGCGCCAAGTCACTGGTCGTGTTCATCCCGTACCCATTCACGCGCGTCTGCACGAGCGAGCTGTGTGAGATCCGGGACAACACCGCCTTGTTGAACGACATCGATGCCAAGGTCGTGGCGATCACGGTCGACACCGTCGGTGCGATCAGGCGCTGGGCCGAGGAGCAGCGATACGAGTTCCCCGTGCTCAGCGACTTCTGGCCCCACGGCGGCGTCGCCCAGGCATACGGCGCATTCGACGACACGTACGGCTACGCCAAGCGGTACACCTTCGTGCTCGACGAAGACGGGATCGTCCGTGACGTCGTCAAGTCGGACGAGCTGAGTGCAGGCCGCGAGTTCCAAGCCGTTGTGGAAGCCCTCGAGGCGATCTGAGCCGGACGCTCGGCTCGCCCGTGCCGCGGCGTGCGCCGGGCGGATCGGGCCTCGTCAGGTCTCGAGGCGGTAGCCGACCCCTCGGACCGTCTCGATCGTCGGGCTGCTCGGAACCTGCTCCAACTTGCGCCGCAGGCGCCTGATGTGCTGGTCGAGCGTCTTCGAGTCGCCCCAGGTCACACCCCACACCTCGTCGAGCAGCTCCTCGCGGGTGACGATCCGGCCGGGCCGCCTCATCAGCAACCGCATCAGCTCGAACTCCTTGCGCGGCAGCTCGAAAGCCGTCGAGTCGAGTCGCAGCTCGTACCGCCCCTCGTCGAGGACGGCGCGGCCGGCGGCGATCACGTCCGGCTCGTCCGGCGCTGCGGTCGAGCGCCGCATGGCTGCATGGATACGGGCGACCAGCTCGCGCACCGAGTACGGCTTCGTGAGGTAGTCGTCGGCTCCCAGCTCGAGTGCAGTGATGACATCGGCCTCGCTGTCCTTGGCGGACAGCACGATCACGGGAACCTCCGACTCGGTCCGCATCCTCCTGAGCACGTCGAGGCCTGCCATGCCTGGAAGCATGAGATCGAGGAGCACTACGTCGGGCCGCTCCTCGCGGAAGGCGAGCAGCCCTTCCCTGCCGTCGCCCTCCGCCCGAAGCTCGAAGCCCTCACGGCCCAGCGCCACCTCGAGGGCTTCGACGTAAGCCGGCTCGTCTTCGATGATGAGCACGCGCAGCATCACGCGACCCTCAGGGGAAGCGTGATGGTGAACGTGGCGCCGGCACCGGGCTCGGAGGAGATGTCGACGGTGCCGCCGTGGTTGAGGCTGACGTGGCGCACTATCGCCAGGCCGAGCCCCGTGCCGCCGGTCACGCGGCTCCTCCCGCGGTCGACGCGATAGAACCGCTCGAAGATGCGATCGTGGTGCTCGGATGGGATGCCGATGCCGTTGTCGCGCACCGAGATGCGTACGAAGGCGGTGTCGTGCTCGACCGAGACGACCACCTTCCCCGGCGCGTCACGATGCTCGACGCTCGAGTACCGGATGGCGTTGTCGACGAGGTTGGTGACGGCCGCTTCGAGTTGCCTGGCGTCGCCGTCGATCTTGACCTCGGCGTCCGGCACGGCCAGCTCGATGCCCACACCTCGCTCGTGAGCGATGGGCTCCACCTGGTGGACTGCCAGCTTCACGACCTCCTGGACGACCAGCGGCTCACGCTCGAAGTCGCCGGACTCGACGAGCGAGAGGTCCATGATGTCCTCGAGCAATCGAGCCATGCGGTCGGATTCGGAGCGGAGGCGGGTCGTCAGCCGCCGCCTGGCGTTCGGATCGGCCTCGTCCTCGAGGGTTTCGGCGAGGACGCTCAGCGCTCCGAGCGGCGTCTTCAGCTCGTGGCTGACGTTGGCCAGGAAGTCGCGGCGCATGGCGTCGACTCGGACCCTCCCCGTCAAATCCTCCAGGTAGACGAGCGCCGAGATACCGCCGACCCCGTGCACCGGGACGGCTGTGATCCCGATGTGGCGGTGCTTCGGTACCTGGATCTCGACGACGTCGCGGACGGTCTCGCCCCTCTCCCCCATCGTCTCGAGGACCCGCTCGATCCGGAGCTCGGTGATGGCCGCTCCGTGGCGGGCGCCGAGCAGCTGCTGGGCGGCATCGTTCGAGAAGGCAACCCGGCCGCCGGCCGTCAGGGCAAGCACCCCGAACGGCGCCCGCTGCCAGGCCACGCTGGCCTCGTCCCTGGCGATCTCGGCGCTGACGATCTGGCGCTCTACGCCCTGGCGGCGGGCCTCGGCAGCCGCGACCGCACGCCCGGAGCGGATGAGCGCCGAGACGGCGACGGCGGCAGCTGCTGCGAGAAGCGTGATGGCGCCGCCTACCGGAATGATCGTGTCCACGTCTCGCGACTATAGGTGTGGGTCGCAACGGCGAGGATCGTTGTCAGACAAGGACACCCGAGAATTCACCCTGAGTTCAAGCAGGTGAGCGCCTCAGGTCACGTGCGCCCCATACGGTGTTGCCGGGCTGATCGCGACACCTCGATGAGGCGCCGAGTGCGTGATTCGGGATGGGTCACGGATCGGTCCGTCGCAGACAAGTGAGGGGCGGGAGCGGCGATGCTCTCGCTCGGACAACAGGAGAGGCAATGACATCAAGAAACAGGCTCGTCACCGCGGCGCTGCTCGCCTTGGCGCTCGTCGTCGCCGCGTGTGGTGGCGACTCCGACGAGACGACGACAACGGCAGGTAGCGGCGACACGACCCAGGCGCCGCCGGATACGACGGGGTCGGGCGGGCTCACCGGCCAGATCGTCATCTCCGGATCGTCGACGGTAGAGCCGATAACGGGACGGGTTGCGGAGGACTTCGGCGGCGCCAATCCCGAGGTGAGGATCAGCGTCGACGGCCCCGGCACATCGGACGGGTTCGTGCTCTTCTGCAACGGGGAAACCGACATCTCGGACGCCTCGCGTGCGATTCGTGAGGAAGAGGTCGAGACCTGCCTGGCCAACGGCGTCGAGCCGATCGAGATCAAGGTGGCGATCGACGGGTTGTCCGTCCTGACCTCCACGCAGAACACCGACGTGACCTGCCTCGACTTCGGCGACCTCTATGCCCTCCTCGGGTCGGAGAGCACGGCCTTCAACACGTGGGCGGCGGCCAACGACCTGGCGGCGGAGATCCAGGCGGATGGACTGGGCGCATCGCACGCTCCATACGCCGACGTCCCCCTCGTGATCACCGCTCCAGGTGAGGAGTCCGGGACGTTCGACTCGTTCATCGAGATCGTGCTGGCGGACACCGCCGAGGCGCGCGGCACGGATGAGAACCCTCGTCCCGACTACGTCGCATCTCCCAACGACAACGTGATCATCGAGGGCATCTCGAGCAACGACACGTCGCTGGGGTGGGTCGGCTACGCCTTCTTCATCGAGAACCAGGACGTCGTCGCCGCCCTCGAGGTCGACGGCGGCGATGGCTGCGTCGCCCCGACGCCGGAGACGATCGCCAGCGGCGAATACCCGATCTCGCGACCGCTGTTCATCTACGTGAACAAGGCGGCGGCCGAGGAGAAGCCTGCGCTGTCGGCGTTCGTCGACTTCTACCTCAGCGAAGCCGGCCTGGCCAATGTGGGCGAGGCGGGCTATGTCGACCTGACGCCCGACGAGAACGCCGAGTGGCTCGCCAACTGGGAAGCCGGGAACGTGGGCAAGGTCGACTGACCGGGCGCACGGATGGACGGGGCCCACGGTTGGCGTGGCGCCCCGTCCATCGGCATGATTGACGTCGATCTGGGAAGCGAACTGCGAAGCGCCGACCGAGGACTGTGATGACGACAGAGCCAACCGAGACAATCGGACTGCTTGCCGGGTCGCGCCCCCGCCAGCGTCGAGAGCGTGTGATCCGCTGGTTCTTCCTCAGCGCGGCGGCCACGTCGATCCTGATAAGCGCAGCCATCGTGCTCTCGCTCGCCGGTGAGGCCTGGACATTCATCAGCAACGTCGAGTTGGCGTCGCTCACCGACATCGGCTGGTTCCCGAGGCGGGGAGCGTACGACATCGGGACGATCGTCGTCGGGACGCTCCTGGTGGCGGGCATCGCCATGCTCGTGGCCGCTCCGTTGGGGTTGGGGGCGGCGATCTACCTCTCTGAGTACGCCGATCGCAGGCTCCGCAAGGTCCTCAAGCCGGCGTTGGAGATCCTGGCGGGCATCCCGAGCGTCGTCCTCGGCTACTTCGCATTGACGTTCATCACCCCCGAGCTGCTCAGGAGGATCTTCGGCAGCGAGGTCGCCGGGTTCAACATGCTGGCAGCCGGAGTCGGCGTCGGCATCCTCACCATCCCGTTGGTGGCATCGATCACCGAGGACTCGCTGCGCGCCGTGCCCAACTCGCTACGCGAGGCGTCGTACGGTCTGGGCGCCTCCCGGATGCGGACGTCGCTGCGGGTCGTCTTCCCGGCCGCGGTATCGGGCGTCGTCGCCTCGTTGATCGTGGCGTTCTCGCGCGCCATCGGGGAGACCATGGTCGTCGCAATCGCAGCAGGGGCCCAGGGCGGATCGCTGTTTTCGGTGAACGCGCTCCAGCCCGGCCAGACCATGACGGCGGCGATGGCCTCGCTGGCGATCGGCTCCGACCGGGTCCGCGGCGCCGACTTCGCCTTCCAGAGCCTGTTCTTCGTGGGTTTGTTGCTCTTCACGATGACACTGACACTGAACGTGATCTCGGAACGATTCGTCCGGCGAGTCCGGCAGAGGTACTGACATGGCGATCACCACACCCCGGGCGTACGCGCCGGACGCGGTGCGCAGGGTCTTGCAGCGCAAGAAGCGGGACGTGCGCGGCCGCACGTTCCATGTCGGCCTGGTGGCGACGCTCCTGACGAGCGTGGCGATATTGGTGATCCTCATGGTGGATGTGGTTCTCGACAGCTTGACGGTCTGGGAGACCCGGAGCCTCGGAAGCTTCCTGACGAGCCAGCTGTCGGCGGATCCGGCGGTGGCCGGCATCGCCCAGGCGCTGTACGGCTCGATCGTGCTCATGATGTTCACGATCGCCATCGCATTCCCGCTGGGGATCTCGGCCGCCATCTACCTGGAGGAGTATGCCCGCGACACCCGCTTCACCAGGATCATCAACGCCAACATCCGCAACCTGGCGGGCGTCCCGTCGATCGTGTACGGCATCCTCGGCCTCGCCCTCTTCGTCAAGGCGTTGGAGTCGATCACGGGTCCCCAGGTCCACGGCAGAAGCGTCATCTCGGGCGGCTTCACGCTGGGGCTGCTGGTTCTCCCCATCGTCATCATCACCACTGCGGAGGCGCTGCGCGCCGTACCCGGCGGGATACGCGAGGCTGCATACGGCGTCGGCGCGACGCAATGGCAGATGATCCGTCAGCATGTGTTCCCCGTGGCAGCACCCGGGATCCTCACGGGGACCATCCTCTCGATAGGGCGTGCCTTCGGTGAAGCGGCGCCGCTCCTCATGGTCGGGGGGATCACGACGTTCTTCCAGGCAGGCGACGCCAGCATCGTCGAGCAGCTCCAAGGGCGGTTCAGCGCTCTCCCGGTTCTCGTCTTCTCTTGGGTCCGCTTTCCCCAAGACGAGTTCCGGGCCCTCACGGCCGCCCTGATCATCGTCATGCTCGTCGTGCTGCTTCTGATCAACGCCACAGGCATCTACCTGCGAAACCGGTACGAGAAGGACCTATGAGCCAAGAACGAGAGGGGGTACGCGAGATGCCGACGACCGAGACGACCCGAGCCGCCCAGGATGGCGGCTCGAGGAGCGGGTTCGGCGAGCAGACCCATGACCGTCCGTTAGCGTCACGGCGCATGGAGGTCCCCGACGACAAGGCTCGCATAGACGACTTGAACGAGCATCCGGTGGTCATCGACGTTCGAGACCTGAACGTGTTCTACGGGGACTTCCACGCCGTCAAGGGCGTCGCCCTCCAGATCAGGCAAAACGAGATCACCGCCCTCATCGGGCCCTCCGGGTGCGGCAAGTCGACGGTCCTTCGATGCTTCAACCGGATGAATGACCTCATCGACATCGCCCGCGTCGAGGGGGAGGTCCTCTATCACGGAGTGAACCTGTACGACACGGCCGTCGACCCCATCGAGGTCCGTCGCCACGTCGGCATGGTGTTCCAGAAGCCCAATCCGTTCCCGAAGTCGATCTACGACAACATCTCTTTCGGACCCAGGATCGCCGGCTACAAGGGCAACATGGATGACCTCGTCGAGCAGTCGCTCCTCCGGGCGGCGCTCTGGGACGAGGTGAAGGACAAGCTCAAGGAGTCTGCGTACGCGCTCTCCGGCGGCCAGCAGCAGCGACTGTGCATCGCCAGGGCGATCGCCACCAATCCGGACGTCGTGCTCATGGACGAGCCGTGCTCGGCGCTCGACCCGATCGCCACGCTCCGCATCGAAGAGCTCATGCAGGAGCTCAAGGCCGACTACACGATCATCATCGTCACGCACAACATGCAGCAGGCGGCGCGCGTGAGCGACCGGACGGCCTTCTTCAACGTGCAGGTGAACGAGAAGGGCCAGCGGACCGGCCACCTCGTCGAGTTCGGCGAGACCGGGAGGATCTTCACGAATCCGATCGAGAAGGCGACTGAGGACTACATCACCGGTAGGTTTGGCTGAGAAGCGAGGGGCAGATGACAGAGAACCCGACAGTCCGGACGCACGAGGACATCCGGCACCGATTCGACGAGGTGATGGAGCAGATCCGGCAAGGCCTCGTTCGGATGGGATCGCTCGTCGTCGAGAACGTCGAACGCGCCGGGACGGCGATGCGCGAGCGGCGCCTCGAGCTGATCCCGGTCGTCATGGAGGCGGACCAGGAGATCAACCGCCTCTACTCGCAGTATGAGTCGCTCGTGTTCGAGACCCTGGCCCGTCAGCAACCGGTGGCCGGCGACCTTCGCTTCCTCGTGGCGGCCACCAGGATGCTCTACGAGCTGGAGCGCTCGGGTGACCTGGCCGTCAACTGCGTGAAGATGCTCGACAGAGAGGACGGGTTCCCGGACTCCCCCAAGCTGCTGGCGACGCTCGACGAGATGGTGCGCGGCGCAACGAAGGTCTTCACGATGGGAGTCGAGTCGCTCGCCGAGATGAGTCCGGACGCCGGCACTCGACTCGATGAAGCGGACGACGAGGTCGACAAGCTCGTGAGCCGCTTCTACACCGAGATCGGGCAGGAGAGCGAGAGGATCGGGCTCAACTCAGCCATCGCTCTCTCGCGAGTCGGCCGCTTCCTCGAGCGCATCGCCGACCATGCTGTGAACATAGGCGAGCACGTCACGTTCATCGTCACCGCTTCCTTCGCAGACGACACGCACGTGTCGATCCGCGAGGAGGACTGACCGGCTTCTAACCTCGCGCATCCGCCGTCTTGGAGGGTGTCATCGACTTCTCGTACAGCGAGCGATGCGAGCAGCTCCGCACCGACCTGCGCGACTACATGGATGAGCACGTCTACCCGGCCGAGGAGTCGTTCCACGAGCTCAACGGCGGCGCCAGCCCCTACGACCCGCCGCCGGTCATGGAGGCGCTCAAGCTGGAAGCCAGGCGCCGCGGGTTGTGGAACCTCTTCATGCCGGAGGAACGATGGGGCGCCGGCCTCGCCAACTCCGAGTACGCCCCGTTGGCTGAGATCATGGGGCGCAGCATCGAGGTCGCCCCCGAGGCGACGAACTGCTCCGCTCCCGACACCGGGAACATGGAGGTTCTGGCGGTGTTCGGGACGGCCGACCAGCAGGAGCGTTGGCTCGTTCCGCTCCTCGACGGCGAGATTCGCTCCTGCTTCTCGATGACCGAGCCTGCCGTCGCCAGCTCCGACCCCAGGAATCTCGAGACTCGCATCGAGCGGAGGGGCGACGGGTACGTCGTCAACGGGACGAAATGGTGGTCAACCGGCGCGATGGGCTCGACCTGCAGGGTGGCCATCGTGATGGGAGTGACCAATCCGGACGCCGACCCCAAGAGTCGCTACTCGATGATCCTCGTCCCGACCGACACGCCCGGAGTCGAGATTGTTCGCAATCTCCCCGTCTTCGGCTACCACGACCGAGGAGGCCACGCCGAGATCCGCTACGACGACGTGCACGTCCCGGCGGAGAACCTCATCGCCTCGGACGGCGACGGCTACATGATCGCTCAGGCGCGCCTCGGCCCGGGCCGCATCCACCACTGCATGCGAGCGATCGGGATGGCAGAGAGAGCGTTCGATCTGATGGTGGCGAGGGCGAAGGACCGCACCGCATTCGGCAGCGCCATCGCCGACAAGGGCGTCGTCCAGGACTGGATCGCAGAGGCGCGCTGGCGCATCGAGCAGGCCCGCCTCCTCGTCCTCAAGACCGCATGGCTGATCGACACGGTCGGCAACAGAGCAGCCGGCACCGAGATCTCGGCCATCAAGGTCGTGGTACCCAACATGGCACTCTGGGTCATCGACAAGGCGATCCAGGTGCACGGCGGGGCCGGCGTCAGCGACGACACCCCCCTTGCCCGGATGTGGGCCCACGTGCGGACGCTGCGCATCGCAGACGGCCCGGACGAGGTCCACAGCATGGTCGTCGCACGTCGGGAGCTCGGCCGCTACTGAGCGGCCACCGCCCTAGGGCTCGAATCGCGAGGCATCTGCAGGGTGGATGCGGCGAGCAGCGTGAGCCGAAAGATCGACGCCTCCCCGACGTGGAGGTACGCCAGGTTGCCTCCCATGAGCGCCGCCAGGCTGCGAGCAACGGCGAGGCCCATCCCGACCGAGTGGGGCCTCCTCCCGTCCCCCTCCTCGTGGTCGAACGGGTCGAACATCGTCACCACCCTGGGGAGCGGGATCGGGCCTCCCGAATCGCACACGTCGATCACCACGTCGTCGGCGCCGCCGCGCACGTCCACCCACACGTCCGATCCCCCGTACCGGAAGGCGTTCGTCAGGAGGTTGCGCACGATCTGCCGGAGTCGCAGCGGGTCGGCGGCGGCCGTGGCGGTTCCCCGCAGCCGGACATCGCGGTCCCATTCGCGGCCGAGCGCCTTGGCGGTGTGGGCGACGACCTCGCCCACATCGACCGGTAGGCAATGGACGGTCATGGTGCCCGCTTCGAGGCGGGTCATCGTCAGCAGGTCCTCGACGATGCTCGCGAGGTCGGCGGCCTGCCTGGCGATCAGCTCGACGAGCGATCGAGCTTCGGCGGGCTCGAAGGCATCCCAGGCGTCTGCGAGCTCGGTTGCGAACCCGAGCACTGCTGCCAGCGGCGTCCGCAGCTCGTGGCTGACGCTGGCGAGGAAGTCGCGCTTCGAGTGATCGAGCTTCTCGAGCTCGACGACACGCAGCTGGGCAACCTCCGCCTCGCGCCGCGTCTGCTCGACCTGGAGTCGTTCTGCCGTGAGCATGGCGCGCAGCTCGTTCGCCTCGCTGCGAACTGCGCCGTCGAGCCGGTGATACTCACGATGCGCCACGAGTGCACCTTCGTGGTCGCCGAGAGCCTCGAGGGCATCGGCGCGCAGCGAAGCTGCCCGTGCGAGGTTGCGGTTGTTGCCGGAGGCGGCGCTCTGGTCGGCGACCCACGCGGTGATCTCGAGCGCTTCGCGCGGCCGCCCGCCGGCCGTCAGCCACTCGGCGCGGTCGAGAGCGATCTCGGCGACGAGCGTGTCGAATCCCCCCCGTGCAGCCACCAACTGTGCCTCAGCCGCCTCGGCGAGAGCCGCCTCGACGTTGCCGGCTCGGGCGTGGACCTGGGCGAGGAGGGAACGACCGTAGGCGACCGTGTTGCGGCCCGCGTCGCCGAGTCCCGAGCCGCACGCGATCACCTCGCGGGCGACGGTCTCGGTCTCCACGATGAGGTTGGAGGCGTTCGGCTGTTCTTCCTCGGCGACGACGAGAAGCTCGAAACCTCGGTTGATCATCGCCATGGCGACGCGCAGCGGATCATGCAGGTCGGAGAAGACGCCTTGCGCCTCGGAGAACAGCTTGGCTGCTCCGCCATGGCGGCCGGCGTGGCTCATGGCGAGCGCGGTCAGGTTCATGAGCACGCCGCGGCCGAGCCTGTCGCCGGCGTGCTCCATGGGGGCGACCGCCCGCTCCAGGTAGTCGAGCGCCGTAGCAGTGTCTCCGGCGTCCGAGTAGATGTCCCCGATGGCCATCAGCGCGTTGGCGGTCCCGACGGGATCACCGGTCGCCTCGAAGTGCTCCAGGACGGCGAGCTGCTCGACGAGCGACTCGGAGAGCCGGCCGAGCGACCCGAGCGCCCAAGCGCGGTTGTGCCTGGCCCACGCCATGCCGTCGGAGTCGCCGAGGCGACGCGCCAGCTCGATCGCTTCTTCGGCGACCGCCACGGCTTCCAGCGAGTCGTACTCGAAGAGGCTCGCCGCCAGGGCGGTCAAGGCACGCTGGCGCCCCGCCTCGTCCGAGGCGGCGTCGACTGCTGCCCGCGCCGTCGCCAGCGTGTCCATCTCACGGTGATTTCGGCTGTTCAGGCCCTGGGATGAAGCACTGTCCCTCAGCCGAGCATCAGCCGAATATGCCCCGCCAGAAGCGCCTGAATATGTTCAAGGCACTCGGCTGGGGGAGCTCGACGAGGACCTCTTCGAGGTGATCGGGAGGAAGGTCGCCGACGAGGAGGTAGGTCGACCCTCCTGCCTGCCACGACACCCACACGTCGGTCGCCGTCGCCAGCCTCTTGTAGTCACGTCCGTCGATCTCGAAGCCGACCGCATCCTCGAATTGCTCCGCCTGCCGTTCGAGCTCGAAGAGCGAGAAGGAGAAGAGCCCATCCGTGTAGAAGGCTTGGACCACGTCGTCGGGGCCTGAGTACATGTCTGCGAGCCGGTAGCCGGCAGCGTCGTCGGGGAGCTTGGTGGTATCGATCGACAGCAGCACGTCCGAGATCCCCTCGTCCGACTTGTCGATCGCATACGCCTTCCATGGTGTCGAGTCGAACTGCATCATCGTCGACAGCCGGAAGAGCCTGCCGTCACCGTCGTAGATCTCCGTGGTGAGAGCCGCTCCGGTCTCCTCGTCGAACACGATCTTGGCTCGTACCGCACCGTCGTCCTCGAGGATGGCGACCGATTCGGCGTCGCGGCCGAGGCGCCGAGCTGCCACCGGGTCCGAGGCCGAGTAGCGATCGCTGGCGTACCGCTTCCATGCCGAAACGACGATCGAGCCTGCGCTCCCGTCGGCGAAGACCTTGCCTGCGTCGACGACCCTCCCGCCCTGCAGCATGGTCAGGCTTCCGGCGTGCTCGACCTCGATGACGGCGACCAGGGACTCGCCGTCCCATCGAGCGATCACGACCTGGGATCCTGCGTAGTCCGCTTCGGCCGCCGCCTCCAGATAGTCCTCGAGGTCGAACGCCAGCGCGACGGGGATCGAGGCGATGGACGCCAGCCCGGCGACGGCGACGACGAACGCTCCCCTCACCGTCCGGGTCATGGCTCCACCCGGGACGAGAACCCGGTCGGGATGACGGAGAAGCCGGCTTCGAGCGATGCCCTTGCGATGTGACGGTCGGCGATCGTGTCGAGATCGATGGGCGTCGACTCGTCGCGGCCCGCTGCGAGGCCGAGGACGAGGGCTGCGACGGCAGCTGCGCTCACCCCGCCGGCGACGACGCGGCGGGTCCTCGTGCGGCGCCGTGCCGCCAGGTGATCCTCGTGGTTCCAGTTGAGCTCCGGAAGCTCGACTCCGGGGAGCGCCCTCACGGCGGTCCTGGCGAGGTCGAGGTCCTGCAACTCGCGCCTGCAGTCTTCGCATGTCACGACGTGGCTGCCGATGATGCGCTGCTCCTGGGTGTTGAGCTCCCCGTCGAGGTACGCAGACAGATCCTCGCCGTAGTGGGCGAACGGGATCAGGTTGTCGGGGACCTGCAGCGTCGGCAGGAGACGCACCGCGGTCCTCGCCTCCTTGAGGTTGCGGAACTCGGCGATGCAGTCGAGGCACGTCTCGACGTGCTCGACGACGGCTTGCAGCTCCCCCGGCCGCAACTCACCGTCGAGGTAGGCGGAGAGGAGCTCCTCGACCTGGCAGGCGTCTCTCAGATCGGCCATGTCAACAGCCCCCTGAGTTGCTTGCGACCCCGGTGGATCCTGCTCCGGACGGTGCCGACGGGCGCGTCGACCGCGACGGAGATCTCCTCGTAGGTGAGCCCGACCACGTCGCACAGAACGACGCACTCGCGAAACTCGAACGGGATCTTGAGGAGCGCGGACTGCACGTCTTCCGAGAGCCTGACGGATGCGAGCACCTCGTCTGGCGAAGGAGTGGAGCCGATCGAGGTGTGATCGTCGTCCGGGAGCTGGGCCGTCGGCCTGCGCTTCTTCCTCCGCACGTCGTCGAGGAATGCGTTGCGTGTGATGCGCCACAGCCAGCCCTCGAAGGAGCCGGGGGTGTAGTCGGAGAGACCCTTGCGAACACGGAGGAGGACCTCTTGCACGAGATCGGACGCATCGTCCGGGTTTCCGGTGAGCCGGTATGCGAAGTTGTAGATCTTCCGCCCATAGCGCCGCGCGACATCTTCCCAACTCGGGACGAACTCTTCAGGCACAGCTCTCCCCTGCTCTCCAGGGGTCACAACGAAATCGGGCGGGACCCGGTTCCCGGATCAGGTCTGGTCTGAGGTCTCGTCCTCGGCGGCGCCTTCGGAGATGCCCTTGCGGAACTCCTTGGCAGACGAACCGAGCGAGCGCGCCAGGTCGGGAAGCTTCTTCGCACCGAAGAGGAGGAGGATGATCACCAGGACGATGACGATCTCCCAGCCGTTGAAATTCCGCACGTGGTGCTCCTTGCGTCGGCCGCCAGTGTACCCCGCCCCACCTCCTAGGCACGAGCCGGGCACACCAACCAGATATGGCGAGCCGGCTACCCCATGGCTATGGAGTCGACAAACGCCTGCATCCGTTCCCTCGTGATGAAACGGATGCGCGGCTCTCGCTTCTCCTTGGCGTAGACGGCGTACGGGCCGAACTTGTCCGAGAACAGGAAGCCGCGATCGGCGCGGGCGCTGATGAAGCCGTACATGAACTGGTCGATCGCCGACTCCGCCAGCTCCGGGTACGACCCGGGAGCATGGTCGACGAACGAGACGTAGCTCGTCCCGCCCCGACCGGTTGCGAGGAACGTCCCCGCCTTCGCTTGCGGGCTGAGGAGGTACCCGGCGTGCTCGAGGAGAGCACCGCAGAGGACGGAGGCAGGCGCCGTCGCCGGATCGACGCCCTTCGCTCGGATCGCCGAGTCGATCGACGATGGGAGCCGCAGGTCGACGCCGAGCGGGGGCAGGTCGTCGCGCCCCGGCCCCGTGGAGATCGCCGGCGGGGCAGACGGCTCGATCGCAGTTAGGGCCGCCAGCGGGTCATGGTGGACGATGGCAGGGGCGTCGTGCTCGTCGCGATGCTCCTCGGGAAGAGGAGGCGGCGCCTCGTCGATCGGCATGGTCGCCACGAGCCGAGCCGACCCGTCCCGCATGCCGTACACCTCGAGCGACTCGATGTTCTCGATCGGGAGTCCCTGGGTGCGCTTGCGGCGCAGCGCCTCGTATCCCTGCTTGAGCATGAGGTCGCGCATCATGTCGTCGTCGCCTGCCGAGGCGGGCACGTCGAAGGTGACCCGTGCCGTCGATCCGTGGACGTGAAAGTCGGTCTCTTGCTTGAGGAGCCGCGTGAAGTCGCTGCGCTCTGACTTGGTGGCCGGCTCACCGGCTCCAGGCGACCGATCCTTGAGGAACCACCACACGGCGAAGCCGAGGACGACGAGCACGATGGCGGCCAGGACGTACGGCAAGAACCTTCTCCTTCGCTACTGCTGTCGCCGATTCTATGGGCTGGCCCCGCCGCGTGTCCGCCCTAGGTCCGACGAAGGAGGCTAGAGCTTGACCGAGCCCAAGTCGGCTCGATCAACCCGCTCCCTGCGCATCCCCCACCACCCGACGACGACGGCGCACGCCACCACGGCGACCATCACGAGAACGGTGTCGTGGAGCCCGGCGACCTGGACGTCCGGGGGTGCTGACGCGGCGTCTCCTCCAAGGGCTCCGCCTGCCCTCGCCGCCACCCTCGAAGCCCACAGCGAGCCCATGACCGCAACGCCGGTGATCTGACCCAGCAGCCGCGTCATCGTCAGGAGGCCGCCACCGACACCGCCGTACTCGCGCGGCACCGATCCCATGATCGCACTGTTGTTCGGGGACTGGAACACTCCGACGCCGAGGCCGAGCGGTACCGCGACGGCGGCGAAGTGGAGGAAAGTCGTGTCGGTCCCGAAGGTGACGAACCCCAGTGTCGAGAATCCGAGCACGACGAGTCCGGTCAGCGTGATCCTCCGCACCCCGAGCCGGTCGGAGAGAGCTCCCGCCGCCGGCGAGACTGCGCCGAGGACGAGTGGGGCGATGGCGAGGGCGAGTCCGGTCTTGCGGGTGTCGTATCCGAGCACCCCCTCGAGGTAGAACGGCAGCAGGAAGAACATCGCCGCGATGCTCACGAAGACCAGATACCCGGAGACGATGCTGACGGTGAGCACCGGGTTCCGGAGGAGGCCGAGTTGCACCATGGGCGACTTTGCCCTCCGCTCGACGACGACGAAGGCCACCCCGGCGAGGATCGCCGCTGCGAAGAGCCCGAGGATCGCAGGCGACCCGTAACCGGCTGTCTGGCCCGCCGTCACCCCAAGCGAGATGCAGAGGAGCACTGCGCTCAGCGAGAGCGCCCCGAGCACGTCAAACCGCTGGCCCCCGCTCGGAGGAGTCGCCGGGACGTGGCGAACGGCGAGCAGTGTCCCGATCACGCCGACCGGCAGGTTCACGAAGAAGATCGCTCGCCAGTCGAACGTCGCGATGAGGAGACCGCCGACGACGGGGCCTGTGATCACGCCCGCCGAGACGAATGTGCCGATGAGGCCGAGCGCCTTCCCCCGCTCCTCGGGCGGGAAAGCCTCGGTGAGGATGGCCGCGCCGAGTGCGAGGGTCATGGCGGCGCCGACCGCCTGGACGACGCGGAAGGCGATGAGCAGCTCGATCGATGGCGCCAGCCCGCACAGCACCGAAGCCACAGTGAAGAGCACGAACCCGGCCGTGTAGATCTTCTTCTTGCCGACGATGTCGCCCCAGCGCCCGACGCCGAGCGTGAGCGTCGCCAGCGTGAGCAGGTACCCGACGGCCACCCATTGGACGACGGGCAGGGAAGCGCCGAGCTCCTGGCGAATCGTCGGAAGCGCGATGTTCACGATGGAGCCGTCGATGGTGGCGAGGAGGACTCCCGCCCCGATCGCCGCCATCACGTGCCACTTCCTGGCGTAGTCGACGCCTATCGGTGCGCCTACCGGTGCGCCTATCGGTGCGCCTGCCGGTGCGCCTGCCGGGGGCGTCAGTGGTGGATTCACGCGGTGCAGGCTATTCGCTCACCGAACCAGTCAGATCGCGAAACCGAGCGAGTCGCCGACCGTCAGCCGACGCGGCGCGCCGCGGCCGCGATCGCCCTCTCGCGCCGGATCTTGCGGCGCTCCCGCTCCGAGAGCCCGCCCCAGATGCCGAACTTCTCACTGCTCACGATGGCGAACTCGAGGCATTCGGCTCGAACCGAGCACTCCCGGCAGATGGACTTCGCAGTTCGTGTGGAGGCCCCACGTTCCGGGAAGAAGAGATCGGGATCTGCGCCACGGCAATTCGCGAGGTCTTGCCACGCCAGGTCCGCGCTCGACAGCACTTCGAGCAATTGGCTGAACACGGTGCACTCCTACACGCTTGTAATTACACAAATGTGATTCAACCAACCCGGGCACGCCCTGTCAACCCCGAACCTGTTGTGCCCCAAGGATTTGAGCCGATCGACCTAGATGCCCCCCGCGCCCCCTCTCACGCAGCCTCCCGCCCTTCTCACGCTGTTCCCGCTCTTCCTCCGCTGTCTCCCGCTCTTCTTCCGCTGTCTCCCGCTTTGCGGGGGACCGACGAGCGCCGCAGGCCGAGTCGAGGGGGTAGCTGCGGCGAGGCCCCCTCGGCTCGGTCCCTGACGGGACACTCACCGATCCCCCGGGAACCGGGGGATTGCGTATGAGGACGCTCACCGATCCCCCGGAAACCGGGGGATTGCGTATGGGCCGAGTCGAGGGGGCAGCCGCGGCGGGTGCTTCTCGCGCGCAGGGGCGACCTGCCCTACGGATGAGCACCCTCCCACGCTGTCTCCCGCTTTGCGGGGGACCGACGAGCGCCGCAGGCCGAGTCGAGGGGGTAGCTGCGGCGGAGCCCCCTCGGCTCGGTCCCTGACGGGACACTCACCGATCCCCCGGGAACCGGGGGATTGCGTATGGGACGCTCACCGATCCCCCGGAGACCGGGGGATGGCGTCGCGAGGACGCGCCTTGTTTGTGCATAATGGGGCTTCACCGACTGGAGGTGCAGTGACGGCAACCGAGTCGCGGCCGGCGTCGACACGTCGACGCGCCCCGTGGATCGTGGAGCTGTACCGCACGGACGTCGGCAAGAAGTACGCCATGGCCGTGTCCGGCGTCCTCGGCCTCATGTTCCTGGTGGCCCACATGGTCGGGAACCTCCACGCCTTCGAGGGCATGGAGCAACTCAACGCATACGGGGAGGGCCTGCGCGACATAGGAGAGCCGCTCTTTCCGAGGACGCTCATCCTCTGGGTCTTCCTCCGGATCCCGCTGATCCTGGCGCTCGTCGTCCACGTGCACGCTGCCTGGGCACTCACCAGGACGAACCAAAGGGCTCGAGGATCCGAGCGCTACACGGGAGAGCGCGACTACCTCGCCGCCAACTACGCCTCGAGGACGATGCGGTGGAGCGGTGTCATCGTGCTGCTCTTCCTGGCGTGGCACCTCGCCGATCTCACGTGGGGTGTCTCGGCGGTGAACCCGGGATTCGAGCGAGGAGACGTGTACGGGAACCTCGTGGCGTCCCTGGAGCGCTGGTGGGTGGCGCTCATCTACGTCGTCGCGCAGGCGGCGCTGGCCCTCCACGTGTGGCACGGCGCGTGGAGCATGTTCCAGAGCCTCGGGATCAACAACGAGCGCTTCAACCGCTTCAGGCGCACGTTGGCGACTGCGCTCACGATCCTCATCATCGCCGGGTTCGTCGCCATCCCGGTCGCCGTCCAGATCGGTGTCATGACGTGAACAGGAGCCCTGTGACGATCGATGCCAAAGTCCCGTCGGGGCCCATCGCAGAGAAGTGGGACAACCACCGATTCGCCATCCGGCTCGTGAACCCGGCCAACAAGCGCAAGTACGACATCATCGTCGTCGGAACAGGGCTGGCAGGCGCCTCCGCTGCCGCAACCCTCGCCGAGCTCGGTTACAACGTGAAGGCGTTCACCTTCCACGACTCGGCGCGGCGGGCTCACTCGATCGCCGCCCAGGGCGGCATCAACGCTGCGAAGAACTACCGCAACGACGGGGACAGCATCTTCCGGCTCTTCTACGACACCGTGAAGGGCGGCGACTTCCGATCCAGGGAGGCCAACGTATATCGCCTCGCCCAGGTGGCCAATGAGATCATCGACCAGGCGACGGCCCAGGGCGTGCCTTTCGCACGCGAGTACGGCGGCCTCCTCGACAACCGCTCGTTCGGTGGCGCCCAGGTGAGCCGCACGTTCTACGCGCGGGGCCAGACGGGTCAGCAACTTCTGCTCGGCGCCTATCAAGCCCTCGCCAGGCAGGTCAAGCTCGGAACGGTGGAGCTGCACCACCGCACCGAGATGCTGGACGTCGTCGTCCACGATGGACGAGCGGCCGGGATCGTGACGAGGGACCTCGTGACGGGCGAGGTCCGCTCCCACTCGGCGCATGCAGTGGTCCTGGCGACCGGTGGATACGCCAACGTGTACTTCTTGTCGACGAACGCCATGGCGTCCAACGTCACGGCGGCATGGAGAGCCCATCGTCGAGGGGCCTTGTTCGCCAATCCTTGCTACACGCAGATCCACCCCACGTGCATCCCCGCCAGCGACGAGTTCCAGTCGAAGTTGACGCTGATGTCCGAGTCCCTCCGCAACGACGGGCGCATCTGGGTGCCGATGGACCGGGGAGACGCCAGGAGCGCCGGCGACATCCCGGAGGGGGATCGGGACTACTACCTCGAGAGGGTCTACCCGGCGTTCGGCAACCTCGTTCCACGCGATGTCGCGTCGCGGGCCGCCATGCGAATGATCGACGAGAACCGCGGCGTCGGACCGCTCGCCAACGGCGTCTACCTCGATTTCGCGGACGCCATCGCCCGGTTGGGACGCGCCACGATCGAGGAGCGGTACGGCAACCTGTTCGAGATCTACAACCGCATCACCGACGAGGACCCCTACCGGGTGCCGATGCGCATCTACCCCGCCCCTCACTACACGATGGGCGGGCTGTGGGTCGACTACAACCTCATGACGACGATTCCCGGCCTCTATTCGATCGGCGAGGCCAACTTCTCCGACCACGGAGCCAACCGGCTCGGAGCGAGCGCCCTCATGCAGGGTCTCGCCGATGGCTATTTCGTGTTGCCGTACACGATCGGCGACTATCTCGCCGATTTCCTCA
Source organism: Acidimicrobiia bacterium (assembly GCA_036396535.1). Taxonomy (NCBI): domain Bacteria; kingdom Bacillati; phylum Actinomycetota; class Acidimicrobiia; species Acidimicrobiia bacterium. The sequence goes on from DASWKR010000070.1 coordinate 74,089, forward strand.
ACGTGGCGCCGCTGCCGACCGACCACGAGGCCTTCGGCGAGGCGGAGGCGGCCATCACGAGCGGAATCGACCGATTCCTCGCCACGAAGGGCACCCGCTCCGTCGACTGGTTCCATCGCGAGCTCGGCAAGATCATGATCGAGCATTGCGGGATGGCCAGGAGCAGGGAGGGGCTCGAGAAGGCACTCAGCGAGATCCCCGCCCTCCGGGCCGAGTTCGACAGGGACGTCCGGGTGCTCGGTACGGGCGATACCCTCAACCAGTCACTCGAGAAGGCGGGGCGAGTCGCAGATTTCTTCGAGCTCGCCGAGCTCATGTGTCGGGACGCGCTCGACCGCGAGGAGAGCTGCGGAGGGCATTTCCGGGTCGAGCACCAGACACCCGAAGGCGAGGCGATGCGGGACGACGACCGTTTCAGCCATGTGTCCGCTTGGGAGTGGACCGGCACGGGTTCGCCCGCCGTGAAGCATCGGGAGGAGCTCAACTTCGAATACGTGAAACTGGCGCAGAGGAGCTACAAGTGATGGATCTGACTCTGCGGGTGTGGCGCCAGCCGGCACCTGGCACGCCGGGAGCGTTCCGGGAGTACCCGGCGAACGGCATCAGCCCCGAAGCGTCGTTCCTCGAGATGCTCGACATCGTCAACGAGCGGCTCATCGAGTCCGGCGAGGAGCCGATCGCCTTCGACCACGACTGCCGCGAGGGTATCTGTGGCTCATGCGGTCTGATGATCAATGGACAGGCACACGGTTCGCAGCTCGGGACGGCGACGTGCCAGCTCCACATGCGCAAGTTCCGCGACGGCGACGTCGTCACGATCGAGCCTTGGCGAGCGGCGGCTTTCCCGGTCATCCGTGACCTCGTCGTCGACAGGTCCGCGTTCGACCGGATCATCGAAGCGGGCGGCTACATCACGGTCACCACCGGCTCGGCGCCCGACGCCAACCTGATCCCCGTGCCGAAGGAGGCGGCCGAGGCCGCCATGGACGCGGCGGCGTGCATCGGCTGCGGAGCATGCGTCGCGGCGTGCCCGAACAGTGCAGCCCAGCTCTTCACCGCGGCCAAGCTCGCCCACCTCAACCTCCTGCCGCACGGTCAGCCGGAGCGCGACCGGAGGACGATCGGGATGGTTGAGACGATGGAGACGTACTTCGGGTCTTGCACGAATCACGGGGAGTGCGAGACGGCATGCCCGAAGGGCATCAGCATCGACAACATCGCCATCATGAACCGCGACTACCTGCGCGCCAAGCTCGACGATCGCCGCCTGGCCGGGCGCACCTGACACAGCCCGTGCTCGTGGGGCGGCACGCACCGAGTGGGCGCCGATGGATGCGACGACCGATGATCCGAGCCACTCTCGTACACTCCGACCGATTCACCTCGAAAGGATCTCGATGAGCGTCAAGTTCCTGTCCGACGAGTACATCGCAGCTGGGACGGACGCGCTGCACGGCCATGCCGACTTCATGGAGGCGGCCGGCGGCGTCGACTTGACGGTCCAGTTCATGGTCACGGGAGGACCAGACGGCGAAGTGACGTACCACCTCGACACCACGGGAGGGGCGACCGGCCTCGTCCCCGGGCCCCACGCCCAGCCGGACGTCACGATCACGTCGGGTTACGACACTGCCGTCTCACTGTCCAAGGGTGATCTGAACACCCAGATGGCGTTCATGACGGGCAAGATCAAGGTCGCAGGAAACATGGCCGTGCTGCTCTTGAACCAGACGCTCATCAACGAGTTCGCCCGGGCCCTCGGCAGCATCGACGTCGAGTACTGACGGCGGCTCCCGGCCCTCTCACGTGCCGAAATGCCTGGTCAGGGTGCTGGAGAGTTGATGTTGCGGACATGCGAAAGCCCCGCAGCCCACGAGAGGGCGTGCGGGGCTCGTGCATTCGGCTGACTACCTGACGGACTCCTTGAGGCCTTTGCCCGCCTTGAAGGCCGGCACATTTGCCGCCGGGATCGGTACCTCGGCCCCGGTCTGCGGGTTCCGGCCGACGCGAGCCTTCCGATAGCGCCGCTCGAACGTCCCGAACCCGGTGAAGGTGACCTTGTCGCCCACCTTGAGCGCACCGGTGATCGCGTCGAGCGTCGCGTCGATGACGTCGCCGACCGTGCTCTTCGACTCGTCGGTGGCAGCTGCCACCTTGTCGATCAATTCGCCCTTGTTCACTTTGCGAACCCTCCTTGGTTGCTGCCTGAAGTGAATTACAGCGATGTAACCATACCCGAAAACCGTTGAGCGTCAAGGCTTTGAGACGCGGAATGTGTACCGGCCCTCGGAGGGCCCGCCAACCGACCCCCAGGCAGCGTTGGTCGGCGCGGTTCGAACGACTCGGCGGGACCCGCCGAAGCTCACCAGGTAGCATGTCGCCGAGGAGGCACGTTGAGGAAACGCATCTTCGAGACGATGGCCGTCGTCGGCTCCCTCGTGACGATCCAATCGGTCGCCTGGGAGGTGGCTCGCATGGAGCCGGCCTACCGCTTCCTCGTGAGCCCATGGTCGATCAGGGGCTATGAGACGGTCCACGGCGCCGTCTACGCAGTGACCGGGGCGCTGCTTCTCGGGAGCGTGCTGCTGGTGATGGCGCCCCGAGCTCAGAAGGCGAAGACGAGCGCCATCGTCGCCGGCCTCATCGCGGGAGCGGCCGTCGCCGCCGCCGCCGTCTTCGGCAGGGAGCCTGCGACCATCCCGCTCAACGCGGTGACGACGTGGTTGGCGGCCGCGGTGCTCGCCTCGGTCATCACCCGGCTCGTCCCCGAGAGCGTCATCGCCAAGATCAAGGTGCCTGCGATCCGGCTGGTCATGTTCGCCGTTTCCTTGGTCGTCATCGGCGTCCTCGCAACAGTGGCGGGAGGCGAGGACATCGAGATGCCGCTCTTCCTGGTGATGCTCCTCGTGATGGCGGTGGCGGCGGCATGGAGCACGGGAGTCGAGCCGAGGGAGTTGGCCGCCTCGCGCATGCTCGTGATCGCATCGGTCCTCGCTTGGCTCTCGATCGCAGTCTCTGCCGGCGCGCTGCGGTCGACTCTCGTCCGAGCCCAGGACGTCGCCGCCGAGTACCGGGACACCCAGGTGACGTGGGGATACTTCCTCGCCAACATCGGTGCGGCTCTCGTCTTCGCCGGCGCGGTGGCGATGTGGGCAAAGAGGCGGGATCGCGTGATGGCGGCTCAGCGCGCCAGGCGACAGCGGGAGGCCGCTCTCAAGAGTGCCGCTGAGATCGAGGCGGCCCTCGAGAGCTCCACGAGCTGAGCTTCAGATCTCGAGGTCGTCCAGGTCTGCCACGACGGCCTTGACGGCTTCGGCGGCCTCTGCCAGGGCTGCCTTCTCGGCTTCGGTGAGGTCGACCTCCACGACCTGTGTGACGCCACCCGCACCGATCCGTGCCATGACGCCCAAGTACACGTCGGAGATGCCGTACTGGCCCGTCACCCAAGCGCACACCGGCATCTCGGCACCGGAGTCGCGGAGGACGGCCTCGACCATCGCCGCCGCGGCGGCCGACGGGGCGAAGTAGGCGCTGGCCGTCTTCAGCAAACCGACGATCTCGGCTCCCCCGTCGCGCGTTCGCTGCACGAGGCCGGCGATCGTCTCCTGGTCCAGGACGTCGGTCAGCGGCTTGCCTGCGACGCTGCAGAGCGACGGCACCGGGACCATCGTCGGCCCATGGCTGCCGAGGGTGACTGCCTTGACGTCGAGGATGTCGGCGCCGGTGGCCTCGGCGATGAAGTGCATGAAGCGGGCGCTGTCGAGCATGCCTGCCTGGCCGATGACCCGCTCCTTCGGAAACCCGCTCACCTCGGCGGTCAGCGTCGTCATCTGATCGAGCGGGTTCGTGACGACGATGATCACCGCTTCGGGTGATCCGGGGACGATCGCTTCGGTGACCCCCTTGACGATCTTGGCGTTCACCTCGAGGAGGTCCATCCGGCTCATGCCGGGCTTGCGCGGCAGCCCGGCGGTGATGACGACGACGTCGCTGCCCTCGGTGTCGGCGTAGTCGTTCGTTCCCGTGACGAGGGTGCGGTACCCGACGACCGGGCGGGACTGGTTCATGTCGAGCGCCAGGCCCTGCGGCAGACCCTCGACGATGTCGGTCATCACGATTTCGTCGGCGACGTCCGCCTCGGCGAGTCGCTGCACGGTCGTCGACCCGTACTTGCCGGCCCCGACGACGGTCACCTTGGTCATCTGCCATGTCTCCTGGGATCGCTCACGTCCGCGATCGGAGGCTAATCGGCGCCGACCAATCCCGGATCTGGAGATCCCCGCGTCGACCGAGGCGGCGCTGGAGGCTGACCCGGCTTCACCTGTGCCCGGGTTCACATGTGATCGACGACTGCCCGGCCGAACTCGCTCGTCTTCACCTCGGTGGCGTCGTCCATCAGCCGGGCGAAGTCGTAGGTGACGATGCGGTCGGAGATTGCGCCCTCCACGCCCCTGACGACCAGGTCGGCTGCCTCGGTCCAGCCCATGTAGCGCAGCATGATCTCGCCGGACAACGTCAGCGATCCCGGATTGACCTTGTCGAGTCCGGAGTACTTCGGGGCCGTGCCGTGGGTCGCCTCGAATATGGCGTGGCCCGTGACGTAGTTGATGTTGCCGCCGGGGGCGATCCCGATGCCGCCGACCTGGGCGGCGAGCGCATCCGAGATGTAGTCGCCGTTGAGGTTCATCGTGGCGATAACATCGTACTCGGCCGGCCTGGTGAGGATCTGCTGGAGGAAGGCGTCTGCGATGACGTCCTTGACGAGGACCTTGTCCCCCGGCTCGCCCTGGCAATCGTCCCACGAGACGGCCACCTCCGAGAACTCGTCGCGGGTCAGCTCGTAGCCCCAGTTTCGGAAGGCGCCCTCGGTGAACTTCATGATGTTGCCCTTGTGGACGAGCGTCACAGACTTGCGGCCGTGCTCGACGGCGTACTCGATGGCGGCACGGATGAGCCGTTTGGAGCCGCTCTCGGACAGCGGCTTGATCCCGAGACCCGAGTCGCGCTTGAAGTCCCAGTCGTACTGCACCTTCAGGAAGTCGAGGAGCTGCAGAGCGCCCGCCGAGCCGGCTTCGAGCTCCTTGCCTGCGTACACGTCCTCGGTCGCTTCACGGAAGATCACCATGTCCACCAGCTCGGGGTGCTTCACCGGCGAGGGCACGCCCTTGTACCAACGGACTGGGCGAAACGTGACGTAGAGGTCGAGTACCTGGCGCAGCGCCACGTTGAGGCTGCGGATGCCTCCGCCGACCGGCGTGGTCAGCGGGCCCTTGATGCCGACGAGGTAGGTGCTGAAGGCTTCGAGGGTTGCGTCCGGCAGCCATTCACCGGTCGCATCGAAGGCCTTTTGGCCGGCGAGGACCTCCATCCAGGCGATGGATCGCCTCCCGCCGTATGCCTTCGCAACGGCAGCGTCGAGCACCGCTTTCGAGGCGCGCCAGATGTCGGGGCCGATGCCGTCGCCCTCGATGAACGGGACGATCGGATCGTCGGGTACCACGAGCCCGTCCGGCCCCATCGTGATCGGCGTCGCCATCTATGTACCTCCTCGGCGCCTCCTGGCGGCGTGGCGCTCAACTGTCAGGTGTAGCGGCGCTGAGCGTACCGTCGCGGCTTCCGGGCGAGGCCGACATCAGGCGGCCTCCCTCATCCGGCGCCTGCCGTTCGCTCTGCGGCGGCGACGGTGTTGGCGAGGAGCGACGCGATCGTCATCGGCCCGACACCTCCTGGCACGGGTGTGATCGCCCCGGCGACTTCGGCGACCTCGTCGTATGCGCAGTCTCCGACGAGGCCCTCGCTGGTTCGGTTGACGCCGACGTCGACGACGGTGGCCCCCGGCTTGATGTGATCTGCGCCGAGGAAACGCGGTCGTCCAATGGCGACCACCAGGATGTCGGCCATCTTCGTGAGTGTGGCGAGCTCGGGTGTCCTGGAATGCGCCTGGACGACCGTGGCATCTGCCCCCTTGGCGCCGAGGAGGAGAGCGAGGGGCCTGCCGACCAGGAACGATCTGCCGACGACGACGGCGAGCTTGCCGCTCGTCGGGATCTCGTAGTGCTCCAGGATCCGCATCACGCCGCGGGGAGTGGCGGGGAGCGGGCCCGGCCGATCGAGGAGGAGCATGCCGAGGTTGTACGGGTGCAGCCCGTCGGCGTCCTTCGATGGGGCGAGGGTCTCCACGGCGCGGTTGCCGTCGAGCCCGGGAGGCAGCGGGAGCTGAACGATCATCCCGTCGACGGCCTCGTCGGCGTTCAGGTGGCGTATGAGCTCCTCGACCTCATCCTGTGAAGCGGTCGGGGGCAGGTGGTGGTCGAACGAGAGCATCCCGGCGGCCTCTGCTGCCCGGTGCTTGTTGCGCACGTAGACCGCCGAGGCGGGATCATCACCGACCATGACGGTCGCCAGCCCGACCGACTTCCCGCGCGACCCCAGAGCTGACACCCGGTCGGCGATGTCGGCGCGCACGGCGAGGGCCACCTCCTTGCCGGACAGAATGCGTGCGCTCAATGCCTGAAATGCCTCCTGTGCGTGAACACCATCGCCATCGCATGCTCGTCTGCAGCCGCGATGACCTCGGCGTCGCGGCGCGACCCACCGGGCTGCGCCAGGGCGGTCACGCCCGCCTCGGCGAGTCGATCGAGCCCGTCCCGGAACGGGAGGAAGGCGTCGCTCGCCGCCACGGCACCGTCGGCACGGTCGCCGGCACGTGACAGCGCCCGCTCGGCGGCGCCGACCCGGCTCTGGTCGCCGGCTCCGATGCCGACAGCCGATCCGCCCGATGCGATGACGATGGCGTTCGACTTGGTGTGGGCGGCAACGATCCACGCAAGCGTCAGGTCGGCCACCTCTCCGGGGGACGGCGTTCTCGTGGTGACCACCTCCCAAGTCTCGGGAAGCCGGCCTGCGAGCTCCAAGCCGACGTCGTCGCGCTCCTGGATGAGCAGGCCGCGCTCGACGTGCCTCACCTCGTACTCACCGGGCGACGGCAGAGGAGCCTCGAGGAGGCGGAGGCTCTCCTTGCCTGCCATGGCGTCGAGCGCCGAGGCGTCGGCGGCCGGTGCGATCACGACCTCGACGAACCTCCCGGCGAGTGCCTGGGCGGCAGTGCCGTCGAGCGGGCGGTTGACGGCGACCACACCGCCGAACGCCGAGACCGGGTCACACTGCCACGCTTTCTCGACCGCCTCATCGAGCGTGCCCGCCACCGCCACGCCGCACGGGTTGGTGTGCTTGACGATGACGCAAGCCGGCTCGCCGAGGGCGTTGACGAGCGCCCACGCCGCCTCGGTGTCTGCGTAGTTGTTGAACGACATCTCCTTGCCCTGCACCTGGCGAACGAGCGTCCACCACGAGTCGCCTCCCCTCGTTCGGTAGATCGCCGCCCTCTGGTGAGGATTCTCGCCGTACCGGAGGGTGGCGTACCGCTCCATTGGCAGCACCAGCGACTCCGGGAGCACCTCGCCTCTCGAGAGCCACTGCACGATCGCTGCGTCATAGGCCGACGTTCGACTGAAGGCGGCCCTGGCGAGCGACGCCCTGGTCTCGCTGGTGAGCCCGCCACCAGCCACCTCGGCTGCGACCTGCTCGTACTGGGTCTGGTCGGTGACGACCCCGACGTACTCGTGGTTCTTGGCGGCGGCCCGGATCATGGCGGGCCCTCCGATGTCGATCTGCTCGATCGCCTCGGCGCGGGTGACGTCCGGTCGAGAGACCGTGACCTCGAAGGGGTAGAGATTGCACACCACGAGGTCGATCGGGACGATCTCGGCGGCTTCGAGGTCGGCGACGTGCGCTGGATCGTCGCGCTTGGCGAGGATGCCGCCATGGATCTTCGGATGGAGCGTCTTCACCCTGCCGCCGAGGATCTCCGGCGCACCGGTCACGTCCGACACCTTGGTCACCGGCAGGCCCCACGACTCGAGCGCTTCAGCCGTTCCGCCAGACGCCACGAGCACGACTCCGGCGGCGACGAGGCTCGACGCCAAGGCTTCCAGGCCGTGCTTGTCCCAAACCGAGACGAGCGCCCGGCGCACCGGACGGCGACTCGTCACGCCGTCTCCCATACGACGGAGCGACCCTCGATCGCCAGCCTGTCTGCCGCGAACGCCTGGACGACCTGTGGATAGACCCGATGCTCCACGTGCTGGATCCTCGCCTGGAGCGTCGCCCGGGTGTCGTCTTCGAGAACCGGCACGGCTTCCTGGGCGATGATCGGTCCGTGGTCGACCTGCTCCTCGGCGAAGTGCACCGTGACGCCCGTCACCTTGACACCGTGCGCCAGTGCGTCCCCGACGGCATCGGCACCCGGGAAGGACGGCAGCAGGCTGGGATGGATGTTGATGACCGCCGCCGGGAACCGGGCCATCGCCTCGGGGGCCAGCACCCGCATGAACCCGGCCAGCACGAGAGCCGATGCGCCGTGTTCGTCGACGACGTCGCAGACCGCCTTGGTGAACGCCTCCCTGTTCGGCTGGTCACGCCAGTCGACCACGACGGCAGGGACGCCTGCCGCCGAGGCCCGGCCGAGGGCACCGACCTTCGGGCGGTCCGAGACGACGACCGCGACTCGGAACGCAGACGTCGGATCGTGCGACCAGTCGAGGAGCGCCTGCAGGTTGGTACCCGACCCGGACACGAGAACGGCGATCGGCTTGCGAGGTGCTGTCATGCGTCCGGCAGCCTATCGGCGGGGATGCCGGGTGAAGAAGTCCCAAATCGACCTGGTGGCGTCGATCGACGAGGTGGACCGAGGGGCTCGCTCACCATCCCTGGTCCCCGGCCAGCCGTGGCCGCCGCCGTCGACCAGGTGCAGCACGACCGAGGCGTCGCCGGCGCATTCGCCCCACGACAGCGTGGTGACGTCGCCCGCCACCGCCTCGACGACCTCGCCCGTGCAATCGTCGCGGCCTGCCCAGTCCTCAGCCCATTGATGCACCGGGGGAAGCAGCCCTCCGATCCCGTCGATCGGAACCGTCGCGTCCTCCGTGCCCTGGAAGGCGATCACCGAGACGGAACGACTCGGAGAGCACGGCACCGAGAAGAAGAAGGCGCCGGCGACCGTGCCGATGGCGGCGACCAGGTCGGCGGCGTCGCAGGCGAGCCGATGCGCCAACCCCCCGCCGTTCGAGAACCCGGTCACGTACACAGATCTCTCGTCGACCGGCACCCGCTCGGCGACGGCGGCGACGAGGGCTCGTACGAATCCGACGTCGTCGACGGTCGCTTGGTCACCGGGAGACGAGTCCCACACGGGGATGCCGCCGAGTGCCGCCGGTTGCACGACGACGAATCCCTCTTCGGCGCCGAGGGCCGACATACCCGTGAGGGCGTCCTGCGACTCGGGCGACGATGCCAGGCCGTGCAGGTCGACGACGAGCGCCATCGGCTCTGAACCTGGGTCGGGCACGTGGACGAGATAGGGGCGGGTCGTACCGTCGTGCTCGAGGGTCCAGGTGTACGTGCCCGGCTCGACGCCCGCCGTCCGATCCGAGGCGCACGCCGCCAGGCTCGAGGCCGCCAGAGCGACGAAGGCGACCAGCCTCGTCAGTTGCCTCGCCACCCGCCGCGGGGGGCGAAGGCGGCCGAGAACACCTGCGGGGCGTAGAAACCGCCCGGCACCGACCCGTCGGCGGCGTAGTGGTAGAGCGCCGTCTGGAAGATGCCGCTCAACGTGGCGAGCACGAGGCTGACGGCCACGGCCCACACGATGCCGAGCACGAGCAACGCGATCGATCCCGAGGAGGCGCCGAGCCCGAAGAGCAGCAACCCGGGGATCATGGCGGCGAACCCGAGAAGCCCGAATCCGACCTGGGCCGCGAGATTCTCTCCCCAGGTGCGCCGGAAGAGGTTGGTCGAGCGCTTGACGGCGTCCCCGACCCCGATGCCTTCGATCACGATGATCGGGAGCACCAGGAACGTGACGACGCTCCACGCCATCCCGATGAAGCCGATGACGATCCGACCGACGACCCCGGAGCGCTCCTCGATCGCTCTGAGGATCAGCGACACCGTCGCCGAGACGAGCGCCCACGGCAGGATCTTCCCGGCTTTGGATGCGGCACCCCGCAGGGCGCTGCCAACCGTCGGGTCGCCTCCGTTGAGCCGCTCGTGGGTCGCGCAGACGAGGGCGGCGTTGAAGAAGATCGTGATGTACGAGAGCACGACGTACAGCAAGAACAACATGACGTAGCCGCCCGTGCTCACCGAGTCGGCGGAGTCGGCGATGGCGAGCGTCCGCAGGGGGACGAAGAACGTCGCGACGATGGTGATGCTCGCCAGGCCGGACAGGAGCGGAAGCACGACGAGCTCCTTGTCCGCCTTGAGGACCCGTAGCGAGGATTTGGCGATCTCGATGGTTGCGCTGATGCGATTCATGCGGACATCGTAAACGCGACGCCCCGCGGGCGGGTCGGAACCGTTCTTGCGTCCCACCGTCGCGTACATGCGACAGGGGGACGCCGGAACGGTCCGGGGTCAGCCGCCCATGGCGTCGAGCATCGCCCGGCCCATGTCGGTCGGGGTCGGGGCGATGACGACTCCGGCGTCCGTGAGGGCCTCGATCTTGGCGGCGGCGGTCCCCCTCCCCCCCGAGATGATGGCGCCGGCGTGGCCCATGCGCTTTCCCGGAGGGGCGCTGGTGCCTGCGATGAACCCGGCGACCGGCTTCGTCATGTTCGCCTTGATCCAGTCGGCGCCCTCCTCCTCGGCCGTGCCGCCGATCTCGCCGATCATGATGACCCCCTCGGTGGCGGGATCGTCGTTGAAGAGACGGAGGCAGTCGACGAAGTCCGTGCCGTTCACCGGGTCTCCACCGATGCCGATGGCGGTGGTCTGGCCGAGCCCGACGTTCGTGAGCTGGAAGACCGCTTCGTACGTGAGGGTCCCCGAGCGGCTCACGACCCCGACCCTGCCGGGCTGGTGGATGTAGCCGGGCATGATCCCGATCCTGCACTCGCCCGGGGTGATGACCCCGGGACAGTTGGGCCCGACGAGCCTGCTCGCTCTGTCCTGGAGGAAGCGCTTCGCCATCACCATGTCGGCCACCGGGATCCCCTCGGTGATCGCAATGATGAGGTCGACTCCGGAGTCGGCCGCCTCCATGATGGCGTCGGCGGCGAACGGCGGAGGCACGTAGACGACCGAGGCAGTCGCCCCAGTGGCGTCGACCGCCTCTGCGACCGACCCGAAGATGGGTACGTCGACGCGGTAGGCGTCTTCTCGTCCCGGCACGCCCGAGTGGTCGGTCTCCCCCTCGAACACCTCGGTCTCACCTGCTCGGCTGGGGTGGACCGCCCCGACCATCCTCGTGCCGTAGGCGATCGCCTTGTCGGTGTGGAAGCGCCCGGTCTTGCCCATCCCCTGGACGAGCACCTTCGTCTCCGCGTCGATGAGGACGCTCATCCGGCTGTTCCGACGAGCTCGACGATCTTCTGCGCTCCGTCCTTCATGTCGTCGGCGCTGACGACGTTGAAGCCGGACTGGTCGAGGATCTGCTTGCCGAGGTCGACGTTGGTGCCTTCGAGCCTGACGACGAGCGGGACTTGCAGCCCGACCTCTTCGACCGCTTCGACGACGCCGCTGGCGATCGTGTCACAGCGCATGATCCCGCCGAATATGTTCACGAAGATGCCCTCGACCCCCGGGTCGGCGGTGATGATCTTGAACGCCTCGGTGATCTTCTCGGCGGTCGCCCCTCCTCCGACGTCGAGGAAGTTCGCCGGCTCGCCCCCGAAGTACTTGATGATGTCCATCGTTGCCATGGCGAGGCCCGCCCCGTTCACCATGCACCCGATCGTGCCGTCGAGCTTGATGAAGCTGAGGTCGTGCTCGGACGCCGCCAGCTCCGCCGGGTCTTCCTCGCCGACGTCCCTCATCTCGACGACGTCCGGGTGCCGGTAGAGGGCGTTGTTCTCGAAGCTCATCTTGCCGTCGAGAGCCAACACGTCTCCTGCCGTCGTCACGACGAGCGGGTTGATCTCGACGAGGTCGGTGTCCAGGTCGACTGCGGCTTCGGCGAGAGCCATGAGGAAGCGCACTCCGTTGCGGTGGGTGTCGCCTTCCAGGCCGAGGCCGCTCGCCAGCCTGGCCGCCTGGAACGTGAGAAGCCCGAACGCCGGATCGACCTCGACCCTCAGGATCTTCTCCGGCGAATGCGCAGCCACCTCCTCGATCTCGGTGCCTCCCTCGGTCGACGCCATCACGACGTTCCGGCCGGCTGCCCGGTCGAGGAGCACCGATACGTAGAGCTCCCTGTCGATATCGACGCCCTGTTCGACGTAGAGCCGGTTCACCTGCTTGCCGTCGTGGCCCGTCTGGACGGTGACGAGCGTCGAGCCGAGCATCCTGGACGCCAACGACTCGACGGCGCGCTCGGCAGCCTCGAGGCCACCCTCGGCGCCGGCCGTGACCACGTTCACCCCGCCCAGGTCCGGATGCTCTTTGAAGCGCCCTTTGCCGCGCCCCCCGGCGTGGATCTGTGACTTCACGACGACGACAGGGTTGCCCGTCTCCTCGACGAGCGGGCGCACCGCTGCGACCGCCTCTGCCACCGACGCGGCCACCGCCCCGAGCGGAACCGGGATACCACGAGCCGCCATCAGCTGCTTCGCTTGGTACTCGTGGATCTTCAACCTTCCCTCCGAAGGTTGGCGTGAACCCACTCCGAGATCTCCGAGAGCGGCGTTCCGGGCGTGAAGATCTCCGACATGCCCTTCTCCTTCAGCTTCGGGATGTCCTCCTCCGGGATGATCCCGCCGCCGAACACGACGACGTCGCCTGCCCCTCGTTCGTCGAGGAGATCCACGACTCTCGGGAAGAGCGTCATGTGGGCGCCGGACAGGACGGAGAGCCCGACACCGTCGACGTCCTCTTGGATCGCCGTCTCGACGATCTGCTCCGGTGTCTGGTGGAGGCCCGAGTAGATCACCTCACAGCCGGCGTCGCGCAGCGCTCTGGCGACCACCTTGGCGCCACGGTCGTGGCCATCGAGGCCCGGCTTGGCGATGAGCACGCGAGGGGGCATGAGCCGGAAGGTTAGCGGGGGGCCGCAGTGCGCCTCGGGGCGCCGTTCACACCCGCTCTAGTGGTGCCCACGCCAAGAGGAGGCGCTTGACCCCCTCGTGATCGAATCGGATGTACGCCTCGGCGCTGTCGCCGGCGCCGACGACCTGCTGGACGACGCCGTTGCCCCAGTGGGCGTGCTGCACCCTGTCCCCGGCCGTGATGTCCGTGCCGGCAAGCGTCTTCGTCGGACCGGACGATCGCTCGATGGCCGGGTTGCGCTTCTCGCGCTTCGCTTTCACCGTGAGGCTCCCCGGGATCTCACGCAAGAAGCGGCTCTCCGGGTTGTAGTTCGTGCCGCCCCACAGGTTGCGGCTCCACGCCCTCGTCAGGAAGAGGCGATCCATGGCCCTCGTGATCCCGACGTAGCACAGCCTGCGTTCCTCCTCGAGCTCGGCCGGCTCGCCGAGCGAGCGCATGTGGGGGAACACCCCGTCTTCCAGTCCGGTGATGAAGACAACCGGGAACTCGAGTCCCTTGGCATTGTGGAGCGTCATGAGCGTCACCGATTCGGAGTCGTCGAGGTGGTCGACGTCCGTGACGAGGCTGATCGACTCGAGGAACATCTCGGCGCGGCGCAGCCCGTCGGCCTCTGCCCAGTCGGCGACGCCGACGGCGAGCGGCCCGCTCTCCTCGAAGTCGGCGGCGGCGGAGACGAGCTCCTTGAGGTTCTCCTCCCTCCCCAGCGCCTCGATGGACCGCTCCGAGCGCACCATGTCCATGTAGCCGCTCATGTCGAGGATCGCCTCGAGAGCGCTGCGAGGACCCGTCTCGGCGACCTCGCGCAGGTGGTGCATGAGCCCGACGAAGTCGGCGATCGATCGCTGCGCCCTCGCCGACAGGCGGTCGTTGTCGTCCGCTCGCTGGAGCGCCTCCCAGAACCCGATCCGGTGTGCCTCGGCGTAGCGGTCGACGTGGCCGACGCTCGTGTCCCCGATTGCCCGCTTCGGCGTGTTGATGACCCTCTTCATGGAGACCGTGTCGGCGGGGTTGACGATCGCCCGCAGGTAGCCGAGCACGTCTTTGACCTCGCGCCTGTCGTAGTACTTGAGGCCGCCGATCACCTGGTACGGCAGGCCGAACTTGACGAAGAGCTCCTCGATGACGCGGCTCTGTGCGTTCGTCCTGTAGAACACGGCCACGTCGCTGAGCGGCCGTCCTCGTTTCTCGAGGTCTGCGATCTGCTCGGCGACGAATCCGGCCTCGTCGTGCTCGTCCTGCGCCTCGAAGGTGACGATCGGCTCGCCTCCGCTCGTGACCGTCCACAGCCTCTTCGGCTTGCGGTTCATGTTGTTCAGGATCACCGCGTTCGCCGCGTCGAGGATGGTCTGCGTCGAGCGGTAGTTCTGCTCGAGGAGGATGATCCTGGCGTCTGGGAAGTCCTTCTCGAACTCCATGATGTTGCGCAGGTCGGCGCCCCGCCACCGGTAGATGCTCTGGTCGCTGTCTCCGACGACGCACAGATTGCCGTGCGAAGCCGTCAGCAGCTTCACGAGCATGTACTGGGCGTGGTTCGTGTCCTGGTACTCGTCGACGAGGACGTACCGAAAGCGCTGCTGGTAGTGCTCGAGGACGTCGGGGAACGCCTGGAAGAGCTCGACCGTGAGCATGATGATGTCGTCGAAGTCGACGGCGGACGCTTCGACGAGGCGCTGCTGATAGAGCCGGTACACGTCTGCGATCTTCTCGTGGTAGAAGCCGTTACCGGTGCCGGCGAACGTCTCGAAGTCGATCAACTCGTTCTTGGCGCTCGAGATAGCGGCTCGGATGTTGCGCGGTGGGAAACGCTTCGAGTCGAGGTCGAGGTCACGAACGCACAGCGTCACGAGCCGCAACGAGTCGGCTTCGTCGTAGATGGAGAACGACGAGCGGTAGCCGAGCCGAGGGGCTTCCCTGCGCAGGATCCGGCCGCAGGCGCTGTGGAATGTCGACACCCACATGTCGCGGGCGACGGGTCCAACGAGGGCGCCGACGCGCTCCTTCATCTCGGCAGCCGCCTTGTTCGTGAACGTGATCGCCAGGATGGCGAAGGGCGATACGTCGTGATCGCGGATCAGGTGGCCGACGCGGCGGGTGAGCACCCTCGTCTTGCCGGAACCCGCCCCGGCGACGACGAGGACCGGGCCGTCGACGGCTGCCACGGCCTCGCGCTGTGACGGGTTGAGGTCCTCGAGCAGGGGGGAGTCGATCATTCGAAGCCAGAAGTATACGGGCGGGCCGGCCCTGAACTACAAGAGTGAGATTCCCCGCTGGGTGCACCCGTCACCGCGGGCTGCGAACGGAGTCTCGCCGCGGACGATGCCGACGGGTAGCGCTCGCCGGCGCTACGGCTTGCGCTGCCTGAGGAGGTGCCGCAGCGTGTCGCCGAGCGCACCCTCCCTGAAGTGGGCCTTGTCGAAGAACACGTCGACGCCGGCTGCGGTGGCCCGCTCCTGATCCTCCGGCGTCGCCACGCCGGACAGCATGATGATCGGGATGTTCGGGTTGTTGGCCCTGACCCGCTGCACCAGCTCGACACCGTCCTCCTGCGGCATGGAGAAGTCGACGACCAAGGCGTCTTGCGGTTCCTTGTGCAGGATGTCGAGTGCTTCGAGGGCGCTGGCAGCCACGGTCGTGATGAACCCGGTCGAAGCCAGGGCGCCGGACACGACGACACGGGCACCTTGCGAGTCGTCGACGACGAGCACCCGCCATGGTCCGTCGTCCTCCTCACCCGGCAGCTCCTCGACGATGCTCGGGTTGATGACGCGCTCGACGATGGCGCCGGCATCGAGGACGAGGACAACGTCTCCGCCGCCGAGCAGCGCCGCACCGGTGATGTGCGACGGCCCGCTGAGTAGGGCACCGAGCTCCTTGGCGGCGACGTCCCTGACCCCGGCGACGGAGTCGACGGTGACCGCGGCTGATCCGGCCCGGCCGGCGAGGATCACGAGCTGCGACCCGACGTCGGACCGGCTGGTGATGCCAACCGACGTTGCCAGCCGGGCGACGGGGATCGTCGTGCCGTTGCGCTCCACCGAGTGCGGATCGTCTACCGAGTCGACACCGGCGGCGTCGATCGGGAGGATCTCGGTAACCATCCCTTCCGGGAGGCCCCACTTGGTGCCGGCCGCCTCGACGATGACGATGCGCTGCAGTGCCCGCGACGTCGGGACAGTGATGGTCACCGTCGTGCCGGAGCCCTCTTGCGATTCCAGCTCGATCCTGCCGAGAAGCGACTCGACGGCGTCGGCGGCTACCCCCAACCCGGCTCCGGCGCCCCCGAGCTCGTTCTCGACGACGGTCGAGAAGCCGTGCTGGAAGAGGACCTTGGTGAGCGCGGCGACGTCGACCGTTGCCCCCTCGTACAGGCCCATCTGGTTGGCGGTGACCCGCACGACGTTCCAGTCGATGCCGGTCCCGTCGTCCGAGACGACGATCTCCAGGCTGCGGTCCTTGATCGACGTCGTGAGCATGATCGACCCGGTGACCGGCTTGCCTGCCTTCTTGCGGGCCACCTGGGGCTCGATGCCGTGCCGGACGGCGTTGACGACGAGCTGGCGCACCGGGTCGGCCACCATGTCGAGGATGTGGCGATCCACCGAGATCTCCTCCGCTCCGACGACCTCGAAGCGAATCTCCTTGTCGAGCTTCTTGGCGAGGTAGCGCACGAGCTGCGGGAGCGGGTTCGTCATCCCGGTCACCGGTACGGAAGCGAGGTCGAGCCCCTCCTCCTCCAACGACACCGCCGTGTCGACGAGCGCCGAGATCGAGAGCTTCAGCTCGAGGGCGGGCACCCCGGCGCGCAGTTGCTGCATCACGGCCTCGAGCTCGAGACGCATGTGGGCGGCATCGTTGATTATGCGGTAGAGGCGGCCTGCGTTGACCGTGACGATCTGGCCGGATGCCCAATCGTTCACTGCGGACAGCAGCCCGCCGAGCTCGGGCGAGGGAGTCGAGTATGAGGCGGATCGGGGGGCGGTGACGAGCGGGGCAGCCGCAGGCGGAGGGCGCTCCTGCTCGGCTTCGGGTTCGTCGCCTGCCGTGAGCAGCCCATCCGTCTCGCCGGCTGCGGGCGCATCGTCGGCGCCATCCATGCGGGCGTCGCTCTCGGCGACCTCGGCGACGGTGGCCTCGGCAGGCTCCGGAGAGACCGCCGGCTCGGCCGGCCGGCTGCGGCGCACGACGGAGTCCTCGGAGGCGACCCCGAGCACCGCCTCGAGCAGCTCGATGGCGTCGCGCAGCCCTGACGTGCCCGTCTCGGGATCTGCGTTGGCTGCTTCCGGCAGCGAGGCGGCGACGTCTTCGAGCGCCAGTCCCAGCTTCTTCGACGGCTTCAGGTCACCCTGGCTGAGCTGGCGCCATGTGTGCTCGAGAAGCTGGCCGGCCACCGACAGTGCCGGGAACCCCATGACGCGGGCCGTGCCCTTGATCGTGTGCCCCTCGCGCAACATCCGCCCTGCCACGTCGGCGTTGTACTCGTCGGCGACGATCGCCTGGGCGCCCGCCACCAGAGTGGCAGATCGCTCCACCATCTCGGTCGAGAACATCTCTTGTAGCTCGGGATCGTTGGCCCAAGTCACGCGCCTGCTCACTCCGTGAAATGCAGCCAGATGCCGCTGCCTCCAACGTCTATCGGTGGAGTAGCTAGTCAGCTTGAGGGAGTCGATCGTGATGGCGCCCGCACGCGGGAGCCCTCTCTCTCATTCCCACTCGATCGTCGCCGGAGGCTTCGAGGATATGTCGTACGCCACCCGGTTGATACCGGAAACCTCGTTTATCACCCGGTTCGAGATCCGCTCGAGCACCTCATACGGGAGCCTCGCCCAGTCGGCGGTCATGGCGTCGTCGGAGGTCACCGCCCGCACCACGAGCGGATACTCGTAGGTTCTCCCGTCGCCCTGGACCCCGACGCTCCGCACCGCGGGGAGCACCCCGAAGAACTGCCACAGGTCGCGTCCGAGTCCCGCTCGCTTGATCTCTTCGAGAACGATCGCGTCGGCCGCCCGCAAGATGTCGAGCCGCTCTCGCGTCACCTCTCCGATGATGCGAACCGCCAGTCCGGGACCTGGGAAGGGCTGCCGCCACACGATCTCTTCGGGGAGGCCGAGCTCCTCGCCGATCGCCCGAACCTCGTCTTTGAAGAGGTCGCGGAGCGGCTCGACGAGGTCGAAGTGCATGTCCTCGGGCAGTCCTCCGACGTTGTGGTGGCTCTTGATCTTGGCGGCATCCTTCGTCCCCGACTCGATGACGTCCGGGTAGAGGGTTCCCTGGACGAGGAACCGGGCGTCGGGAACGTCCGATGCCGCCACGGACTCGAAGACGCGGATGAAGGTCTCCCCGATGATCATCCGCTTCTGCTCGGGATCGGTCACGCCTTCAAGAGCATCGAGGAAACGGTCCTCGGCCTTGACGTGTATCAAGTTGACTCGGAAGTGGCGCCGGAACGTCTCCTCGACCTGCTCCGCCTCTGAGTGGCGCAGCAGCCCGTGGTCGACGAAGACACAGACGAGCTGGTCGCCGACGGCCTTGTGGACGAGGGCCGCGGCGACCGACGAGTCGACGCCACCCGAGAGCCCACAGATCACGGTCTCCGTGCCGACCGCGGCGCGGATCGCATCGACCGCCTGCTCGATGATCCCGACGTGCGTCCATGTCGGGCGTGCTCGGGCCGCGTCGTAGAGGAACCGCTTGAGGATGTCCATCCCGAACGGGGTGTGGGCGACCTCGGGGTGGAACTGGACGCCGTACAACCCGAGCGGGGTGCTCTCCATGGCAGCGACAGGTGAGCCGGCCGTCGAGGCCGTCACCACGAAACCCGGCGGGGGCTCGACGACGGCGTCACGATGACTCATCCACACGGCTTGCTCCGATGGCTGGTCGTCGAAGAGCACGCCGGCTTCGGATACGGTGAGCGCGGTCCGACCGTACTCGGCGGCGTCGTTGCGCACCACCTTGCCGTCGAGTGCGTGCGCCAGCACCTGGTGGCCGTAACAGATGCCGAGCGTCGGGATGCCGAGCTCGAGGATCCCCCGATCGATCTCGTAACCGTCGGAGGCGTACACGGACACCGGTCCGCCTGACAGGATGATGGCGGCCGGCTTGCGCGCCTTCACCTCGGCCGCGGTGATCTGGCGGGGCACGATCTCCGAGTAGACGTGTGCCTCACGGACCCTGCGGGCGATGAGTTGGGCGTACTGGGCGCCGAAGTCGACGACGAGGACCCGATCGAAATCGGCGCTCGATGCGTGCCCGGTGGTGCTCCCGGCGCCGGGCATCAACCCATCCCGACGCCCTGGCTGCGTTGCAGCCGCTTCCCTTCGGTCTGGAGCGCCGGGGCGATCATCACCTCGGCCTTCTGGAACTCCTTGACGTTGGCGTAGCCGGTCGTCGCCATCGACACCCGCAACGCGCCGAACAGGTTGCGCCGCCCGTCGTTGTCGTGGGCCGGACCGACCAGGATCTCGCCGAGGGTCCCCAACCGGCCGGTCTCGACGCGGGTTCCCCGTGGCAGCGTCGGGTGGAAGGTCGCCATGCCCCAGTGATAGCCCTGGGCCGGCGCCTCCTCGGACGCCGTGATCGGCGAGCCGAGCATCACGGCGTCGGCTCCACAGGCGATGGCTTTTGCGATGTCGCCGCCGGTTCGCATCCCTCCGTCGGCGATCACGTGGACGTAGCGTCCCGTCTCCTCGAGGTAGCGGATGCGCGCCCCGGCCGCGTCCGCGATGGCGGTCGCCTGGGGTACCCCGATGCCGAGGACTCCGCGGCTGGTGCAGGCCGCCCCTGGGCCGACGCCGACGAGCACCCCGGCAGCGCCGGTTCGCATCAGATGGAGCGCTCCGGCGTACGAGGCGCATCCGCCGACGATGACTGGCATGTCTGCATCTGCGATGAATCGGTAGAGGTCGAGCGGTTCGGTTCGCGAGGACACGTGCTCCGCCGACACGACCGTCCCCTGGATCACGAGGATGTCGAGCCCGCCCTGGGTGGCGTGGCCACACCACTGGGCGACGTTCTGGGGCGTCAGGCTGGCGGCGGCGACGACGCCTCCCGCCTTGATCTCGGCGACGCGCTGCGTGATGAGGTCCGGCTTGATCGGCTCCTGGTAGACCTTCTGGATCGTCCGGGTCGCCTCGTCGGCAGGCGCCGCGGCGATCTCGGCGTAGACCGGCAGCGGATCTTCGTAGCGGGTCCACAGCCCCTCGAGGTTGAGCACACCCAGCCCCCCGAGCCGGCCGATCTCGATGGCGGTCGCCGGAGAGACCGCCGAGTCCATCGCCGACGCCATCATCGGCAGGTCGAACCGATAGGCGTCCAGCTCCCAACTCAGGTCGACGTCATCCGGGTCGCGGGTGCGCCGCGACGGGACGATGGCGATGTCGTCGAAGCCCCACGCACGGCGACCGGACTTGGCAATTCCGATCTCGATCTCCACGGGACGATCCCTTCCAGTTGTGCGCCAGCGTGACGCCAGGGTACCAGTGGACCTCGCCCGCTCGATCGACCTTGGAGAGGCGACTTGTGGACGAAGGCGATGGTGCCGATGATGACCCCGCAGCCAGTGACCACGTGCCACCATTGTTCTGCCTCCCATGAGCCACATCGCAGCCCAGATCCTGTTCCTCACCAGCCTGCTCGGATTCCTCGGAGCGCTCAACGCGGTGCGCACGCTCGATCCGCGCCGCCATCCACTGCTTCGCCCGTGGTGGTTGCCCGCCCTGACGACGGCGGAGCTCGTGCCCGCCCGGGTCCTGGTCCACGGCGCCGTCGTCATCGCCGCTGCTGCTGCATCGGCACTCGACCACCGCGCCGGGCAGTGGGGGCTGTGGCTCACCGGTGCGACGTGGCTGCTGTACGTGCCGATCCAGCGTCGGGCGGCCGCGACCCGCCAGGCGATGGCCGCCGCGCTCGTCGAGATTGGCGTCGAGGCCCCGACACCGATGCCGATCGAGTGGAGGGCGGTGGCGCTGGCGTGGCCGTACCGACTGCCGAAGGACGTCGAACGCGTCGACGCCGTCGAGTACGCCCCGGGCCTGTGTCTCGATGTGTATCGCCGGCGTGACTTCGAGGCCGGCTCCCATCCTGCCCTCCTGCAGGTCCACGGCGGCGGATGGCGCGGTGGGAACCGGCGCCAGCAGGCGAGGCCGCTCATTCGCCGCCTCACGCAGGCCGGATGGGTGTGCGTCGCCATCGACTACCCGCTCGTCCCCGAAGCGACGTTCCCCGACCAGCTCGTGGCCGTGAAGCGGGCGCTGGCGTGGATGCGCTCAGAGGGCCACGAGCATGGGATCGACCCCGGCTTCATCGCCATCACGGGCGGGTCGGCGGGTGGGCATCTGAGCGCCCTGGCTGCCCTCACGCCGGGAAGACCCGAGTACCAGCCTGGATTCGAGGGCGCAGACACGACGGTTCAGGCCGCCGTGCCGTTCTACGGCATCTACGACTTCCTCAACAGAAACGCCACCCGCGACGAGTGGCCCGTCATCCCGACCGGCGTGATGAAGGCCTCGAAGTCGAAGCAGCCGGAGCTGTTCAGGGCCGCCTCGCCTCTCGACCAGGTGAACGAGACGGCGCCGCCGTTTCTCGTCGTCCACGGCGACACCGATTCGGTCGTCCCTCCCCGCGAGGCGACCCAGTTCGTCGAGGCCCTCGAGTCCGTCAGCGGCCGGCCCGTCGGCTACGCCCTTCTGCCGGGGGCCAACCACGCCTTCGACGTATTCGAATCGCTCAGGGCACATCACGCCGTTGCAGGCGTGACGGCGTTCCTCACGCACGTGCTCGAGTCGGGCCGGGTGGACGCCCGCTGAGCCGGCCGTTTCTGCCTGGTCACAGCCAGTAGGGGATGCCTTTGCGGGTCTCACACGCCGATGCCGTGTCGGAGCCCTGGCCCCCGAAACAATCATCCGTCCCGGAACCGCCCTGCAAGTCGTCGCCGCCGCCCTGACCACGCAACGTGTCGTCGTCGGCCCGGCCCTTCAACACGTCCCCCCCGGAACCGCCCCGCAACACGTCGTCGCCGTCCTCACCGTCGAGCAAGTCACCCTGCTTGCCACCCACCAACAAATCCTTGCCAGCCCCGCCGAACAAGTCATCCGAGCCTGCCTTGCCGAACAACTCGTCGCCACCCGAGCCACCCAAGACACGATCGTTGCCGCTCCCGCCGTCCAACACGTCGCCACCCGAGAGACCGTCGATCCGGTCGCTCCCGCCGTTGCCGTCGATCATGTCATTGCCCGAACCGCCACACAACCAGTCCCGGCCACCCTTCCCCGAGATCGTGTCGTTGCCACCCCGACCCGAGATCACATCCCGACCCGACGTGCCCACCAGGTTGTCCGGGCCGCCGGTGCCGACGATCGTCGCCAAGAACCCGAAACAATGATGAAAATCGAACAACTGCACATCGTCGCGTGTGTTGTCGACGGCCAACACGTCCTCGTTGGCATCCAACCCGATCAGGTTGAGATTGGAGAATTGACCGTCACCCGTTCCTGACGACCCGAACACACCCAGGAAGCCGCCCTGCAGGTCGAACACCTTGATCCGATCGTTGGTGCGGTCGACGGCGAACACGTTGCCACCGGAATCGACGGCGACGCCGATCGGGAACGTGAGCGCCCCCGCTCCTGTGTCACCGATGACCCGCAAGAACCCACCGGTCGAGTCGAACACCTGCACCCGGTTGTTGTTGTAGTCGCCCACCACGATCTCATCGTTGGGGCCGACGTCGACCGGGAACGGCCCACTGAACTGCCCATCGCCGGAACCAACTGCCCCGAACTTGTCGAGGAAGTTGCCGTCGAGATCGAAGACCTGGATGCGGTTCTGGCTGAAATCGGCGACGATGACACGGTTCTGCGAGTCGATGGTGATACCGGCGGGAAACGCGAACTGACCATCGCCGGATCCGGGGGCACCGATATCACGCAAGTAATCGCCGTCCGAGTCGAACACGAGCACTACCTGGTTGCCAGCATCCGTAACGAGGATCTCGCCACTCGGCGCCACCACGATTCCCTGGGGCGACGAGAATTGGCCGGCACCGGCACCGGATTCGCCGAACTCGTCGACGAACACCCCCGTCGAGTTGAAGATGACGACCTTGTTGCGTCCGGAGTCCGTGACGAGAATCCGTCCGGCCGCGTCGACGGTGGCGTCCACCGGGTTCGAGAACTGGCCCGGATTCGAACCTGGGCTCCCGATCGTCCGCACGAACTCGGGATCGGCGATCGGTCCCGGGGCACCCACCGCACCCGCACCACTCGCCACCGGCGCCACCACCACCATCACCACAGCCAACACAGCCCCGAAGACCAGCTTCCTCACGTCCACTCCCTTGTCCGTCGAACCCCGGTGACCAAAGGGTCACTCTACCCAGCCACACCCCGGCGCCGCCTGCCGGTCACAGCCAGTAGGGGATGCCCTTGCGGGTCTCGCACGCCGATGCCGTGTCGGAGCCTTTCCCGCCGATGCACTCGTCGACACCCGAACCGCCCTGCAAGTCGTCGCCGCCGCTCTGACCACGCAGCTCGTCGTCGTCGGCCCGGCCCTTCAAGACGTCGCCGCCCGACCCGCCCCGCAACACGTCGTCGCCGTCCTCACCGTCGAGCAAGTCACCCTGCTTGCCACCCACCAACAAATCCTTGCCTCCGCCGCCGAACAACTCATCGGCGTCTGCGCCGCCGAACAGGTCATCCGAGCCTGCCTTGCCGAACAACTCGTCGCCACCCGAGCCACCCAAGACGCGATCGTTGCCGCTCCCGCCGTCCAACACGTCGCCACCCGACAGACCATCGATCCGGTCGCTCCCACCGTTGCCGTCGATCGTGTCCTTCCCGGAGCCCCCGCAGAGCCAGTCCCTCGATCCCCCACCCGAGATCGTGTCATTGCCGCCCAGACCCGAGATCACATCCTCGCCGGCCGTCCCGACCAGGTTGTCCGGACCATCCGTCCCCACGATCGTCGCCAACAACCCGAAACAACGATGAAAATCGAACAGCTGCACGTCATTGCGGCCAACATCCGCCACGAGGACGTCCTCGGCACGGTCGAGACCCAGTAGGTTGAGGGTCTGGAACTGGCCGTCACCCGTGCCTGATGAGCCGAATGACCCCAAGAACTCTCCATCCAGCGTGAACACGTTGATCTGATCGTCGCCCCGGTCCACGGCGAACACGTTCCCAGCCGAGTCGACAACAACCCCGATCGGGTTGTTCAGCGCACCGGCACCCGAGCCGGGTTCGCCGATCTCCGCCAGGAAGCCCGCCGACGAGTCGAACACCTGCACCCGATCGTTGAGGAGCTCCGCCACCACGATCTCGTCATCGGGACCCGTCGAGACGCCGAAAGGCCCGTTCAGCTGCCCGGGGTTGGCACCCGAGGCGCCGAACTTGGTGATGAACGTGCCATTGAGGTGAAAGATCTGCACCCGGTCGGCTTCGAAATCCGTGACGATCACTCGGTTCTGCGAGTCGATGGCGATCCCGCTCGGCTGGGTGAACTGCGTATTGCCGGTGCCTTCGCTGCCCCATGCGCGCACATGATTGCCACTCGAGTTGAACACCTGGATTCGGTGGTTACCTCGGTCCGCGACATAGATGTCGTCATTGGGGGCCACCGCAACTCCAAACGGCATGTTCAGCTGACCGGCGGCGCTCCCCGGTTCACCGATCTCGTCGAGGAACACCCCCGTCGAGTTGAAGATGAGGACCTTTTCCCGCACCGCGTCGGTTGCGATGATGCGCCCCTGGCTGTCGACCGCAACGTCGACCACATTCGCGAACTGGCCCATCCCGGCGCCCGGTCCGCCGATCGTCCGCACGAACTCGGGGTCGACGATCGGCGATGGGGCGCTCGCCGACATCGCCACGCTGGCGACCGGCGCCAAGGCCACGATCGCCAAAGCCAACCCGCCGGCAACGACCGATCGGCGCACCCGCTGTCCCTTCGATTGCCCACCGATCACGGCCCGACTCTACGCCTCATACCCTGTCGAGGCCGACCGCTCTGCGCACCTGGTGCTGGTAGCCCTCCGCCTGGGTCCGAGCGTCGAGGGCCCCCTTCTGCATGAGACGGGCCACCTCGGCATCGTCCAGGTCCTGGTAGCGAGCCCGCACCGGCGCCAGCTCGGCGACGATCGCTTCCGCCACCGCCTCCTTGAACTTCCCGTAGCCGCCGTCGGCGTACTCGTCGACGAGGTCGTCGATGGTCCGCCGCGTGCAGTCGGCCATGATCTCGAGCAGGTTCGACAAGCCGGGTTTCGCCTCCCAGTCGAGCCGCACCGTCGGCTCCGAGTCGGTGACGGCCGCCTTCACCTTCTGCCTGATGGCTTCTGGTGGGTCGACGATGAGGATGCGGCTTCTCTCGTTCGGCTCGGACTTCGACATCTTGGACGTCGGGTCGGCGAGCGACATGACCCGGGCGGACGTCGGGGGGATGAGTGCGTCCGGGAGTGGGAAGACCTCCCCGAAACGATTGTTGAAGCGCTCCGCCAGATCGCGGGTGACCTCGAGGTGCTGACGCTGGTCGTCACCGACCGGGACGAGATCGCAGCGGTGCAGGAGGATGTCCGCTGCCATGAGCACCGGATAGGAATACAGGCCGAGGTTGGGCCCCACCCGGTCGGACTTCTCCTTGAACTGCGTCATCCGGTTGAGCACGCCGAGCTGGGTCATGGTGCCGAGGATCCACGAGAGCTCGGCGTGCTGGGGCACCTGACTCTGCATGTAGATGAGCGACCGGGAAGGGTCGAGCCCAACGGCCAGGAGGACCTTGGCGGCTTCGAGGCGCTGAGCGTGCAGGTCCGCAGGTGCGATCGGCACGGTGATGGCGTGCAGGTCGACGATGCAATAGATGGTCTCGTACTCGTCCTGGAGCCGTACCCAGTTTCGGAACGCCCCGAGATAGTTGCCGATGTGCATGTTGCCCGTCGGCTGGACGCCGGAGAACACCTTGTGTTTCTTCTGACTCATCCTTCACTCCGATAGTCCTCTGCGAGCCCTCCACGAAGAACGCCGGGGGCCTCGACGGCCTCCGGCGTTTGTCTCGGGCGCGCTGGAGGCGTCAGCCGATCCAGGGCCACCGGAACGCGCGGGTTCGATCCATCGGTGCCGAGGATAGGGGCGCCGGAGGCGCCGGGCGAGCCGACAGGGTCAAACGGGTCGGGCTCCAACGAGGGCGTCTGCGATGCCGCGCCGGGCCGGCAGCCACAGCACGAACCACGTCGAGAGGGCAAGCGCAGGCACGGCCAGCTGGAGAGCCCAGCCGGTCGAGTCGAGCAACTCGGTCACGAGCAAAACCGAGGTCGGAGCGGCGATCCCGAGCGCGGCGCCGGCCACCGCCACAGGCGCCCTCAGCTCGGGGTGCTGGGACCACAGCACGACGCCCACCGCCAGGAGGAGGGTCCAGCTGTACGTCAGCACCTGGGGAGAACACCAGAGGTTGAGAAGCACCGCCAGGGCGAACAAGACGTGCACGTCACGTCGGTGCAGCTTCGCCAGCCGCCGGAACACCAGGAGCCCGCCGATGACTGCGGCAGCGCCGAGCACAGCGGTCACCGCCCCCCACCCGGGAAGGAGGATCCCGAAGAACCGAAACGGCGCGAACTGCCCCCATTGCGCCATGTGCGACGTGTTGACCCGTGCGAAGTCGACGACGCCCTGCGGCCAGGCGAGCCACGCCGACCCCACGAACGGGAGCGACGCCGCCACGATCGCGGCGCTCCCGAGGGCCAGTCCCGCAAGGGCGCGCCTGTGGCGGGCATCGATCGCCCACCACAACAGGAATCCGACCAGCATCGTCGGCTTGAGGATGAGGAGTGAGGCCGCCAGGCCGGCTCCGAACACCCGGCCCGATCGCAGCTCCTTGTACACGAGCGCGAACGCAGCCAAGACAAACAGGCTCATCTGGCCGAATGTGATCGCGAAGTAGACGGGGAGGGTGAGAAGCGCGAGCAGCGACAGGGCGATCGGTCGCGGAGCGCCGAAAACCCGCAGCGACGCCGCCATGAGCACGAGACCGAGCGCCGTCCACACGTACCAGGCCCGCTCGACGCTCAGGACCGTGAGGGGAGCGACGGCCAGCGCCAGCACCGGGGGGTTGCCGAGAGCGGAGTTGTCGGACCGTTCCCCGAGCCCGTGCTCCAGGAACGCCGCCTGGAACCGGTCGACGTCGTAGAGGGCCCCGATGTCGCCGGAGGCGACGAGCTTGCCGGACGTGTAGAACACACTGAAGTCGCTGGCAACGCCGAATGTCGTCGTTCCCTCGAACCACCCATTCTCCGGTGCGTCGACGGCCCGCTCGATCCACCACACCGTCACAGGCACGAGGGCGATGATGAGCAGCATGAGGCGCAGCCGGGCGGGGCGCGTCGCCATACCGACGATATGTCCGGCTCCCGCTGGGCGCTCCATTGGTTCTCCACTCGCGTACGTCGAGAATGGTCGTCGCCGCAAGGTAGACCCTTTAGCCGCGGGCTCGGCGCCGGGTTGACGGATCAGGCCGCTGGTGTCACACTCGCCTGAGATGAACGGCTCGCCGACCATCGTCATTACGTAGGCGCACGCGCCTCGTAGCCGCGTGCGCCGACCGACCCTCCCCACCGGGAGGGTCTCTCATTTCTCCCCTTCGTGCCGATGAACCCGAGGACCCCTCATGACCATGCAACGAGTAGAGATCTACGACACGACACTGCGCGACGGGACCCAGCAAGAGGGCATCTCGTTGACCGCACGCGACAAGCTGGCTGTCGCCAAGCTCCTCGACCACCTCGGGGTCGCTTACGTCGAGGGCGGCTGGCCGGGCGCCAATCCCAAAGACGACGAGTTCTTCCGGTTGGCAAGGAAGGAGCTCAGTCTCGAAACGGCGACGCTCGTCGCCTTCGGGTCGACTCGCCGGGCCAACCGCAGGCCGGAGGACGATGAGCAGCTCGCGGCACTGCTGGCGGCCGACACCGACGTGATCTGCCTCGTCGGGAAATCGTCCGACTATCACGTCGAGCACGCCCTGCGGACAAGCCTCGCCGAGGCCGTCGCCATGGTCGCCGACTCGGTGTCGTACCTCGGCGACCAGGGCCGCAGGGTCTTCTTCGACGCCGAGCACTTCTTCGACGGATACCGTGACAACCCCGCCTTCGCCATGGCGGTCGTCGGCGCTGCCAGGGACGCCGGAGCCGAGCGCATCGTCTTGTGCGACACCAACGGAGGTTTCCTCGCCCACGAGGTCGAGCAGGTCGTTGGAGAGGTCGGCGAAGCGCTCGGCGACGCCATCCTCGGCTGCCATTTCCACAACGACTCCGGGATGGCCGTCGCCAACTCGCTCGCCGCCGTCCGCGAGGGCGTCTTCCAGGTGCAGGGCTGCGTGAACGGATATGGCGAGCGCACCGGCAACGCCGACCTGTGCTCGGTGATCCCGAACCTGGCGGTCAAGATGGGGCTGGAACCGGTTCCCGCCGGCCGCCTCGAACGCCTCACGATCGTCTCGCACCACATCGCCGAGATCGTCAACCTCACCCTCGATCCGCACATCCCGTACGTCGGGACCTCGGCGTTCACGCACAAGGCGGGGCTGCACACCTCGGCGCTCGCCCGCAGGAGCGACGCCTACGAGCACCTCGATCCCACCAAGGTCGGCAACAAGACGCGCTACGTCGTCTCCGAGCTCGCCGGCCGCTCGACCGTCGTGGCCAAGGCCAAGGCACAGGGCCTCGAGCTCACAGACGACGACGCCCAGGCGGTGGTCGACCGCATCAAGGAGTTGGAGCATCGCGGCTACCAATTCGAAGCCGCCGACGGGTCGTTCGAGCTTCTCCTCAGGGAGGCCCAGGGCTGGAAGCAGGACTTCTTCAGCGTCGAGTCCTACCGGGTGTTCATCGAGCACCACGGCGGCGAGGTCGTCGCCGAAGCCACGACCAAGGTCCACGTCGGTGACGAGCGGGTCGTCGCCACCAGGGAAGGCGACGGCCCGGTCAGCGCCCTCGACCGGGCGCTGCGTGCCTCCCTCACGTGGGCATACCCCGAGATCGAGGGAATCCGGCTCACCGACTTCAGGGTACGTGACCTCGATTCATCCGACGGCACGAGCGCCCGGGTACGAGTCCTCGTCGAGCATTCGAACGGCAGGGAGACCTGGGGCACGGTCGGCGTGCACGAGAACATCATCGACGCCTCGTGGCAGGCGGTCGTCGAGGGCCTCGTCGTCGGCTTGTTGCGCGCCGCAGAGGTCCAGGGCGCGCCAGACTGACGTCATGGAGCGGCCATCCGATCTCGACGCCGCACGGGCCGCGGTCGCGGCCCGCGGGCTCATGGCGGCGGCTTCGGCGCACCTCACGGAGACCGTGGCGATGCAGCTCCCCGTGGAGTCGCTCCCCCGGTACAAGGGCATGCTCAAGAGGTTCTTCTCCCGTGATGACTGGACCGAAGCAGACGAGGATGCGCTGGCGGCCCTCGTCGATCCCGTCCTCCAAGAGGGCCCGTGGGACGTGGCGCTCGGCGGGATCCAGATGTGGCACGGCCGGGCGAAGGACGGCTACCGGATGTACGTCACCGGTGCCGGGGCGACGGCATCCATCTTCGACAGGGCGTTCACAGGACCGGTCGTCCCGGAGCCGACGCCTCACCCGAGGAAGGTGAAGTTCACGTTCGGGGGCACCCCGAGCAATGGCGTCTGGTATCGCCGGGGCGACACCACGGACGACGCTCGGGCGGCCCGGCTCCTCGCCGAGCCCGACGTCACGGACGTGATGGTTGCCGGGACCTTTGTCACGGTCGGGCTCGACGCTGGTTCGTCGTGGGAGAACCGCCTCGACGCCGTCCTCGGCCTGGTGACCGAGATGTTCCCGGCCGAATCGGCGGGACCACCCGCGATGACGCGCGAAGAGCTCATGCGTGAGGGCGGGCGGGCGGTTTCGGCGGGCGTCGAGCTGCACCTCCTCGACCCGGACGACCCCGAGAGCAGGCAGCGACTGCGTACCGCCCTGGCGGAAGGAACCGTCGCCGAACGCCGGATCGCGGTTGCGATCCTCACCGAGTCGTCAGACTCCGCCACCTCCGTCGACGCCGTCGAGAGGGGGCGCCACGACCGTTCGGTGACTGTCCGCAGGACCGCCATCGACGCCGCCGCCGACCTGGAGAACGGGGCGCTCCGCCACGTGTTCGAGGATGCGCTGGACGCTCCGGACCCCTGGACGAGATGGCGAGCCGTGAGAGCCCTCGGTGCGATCGGGCCGAGCCCGAGTCGCGAAAGACTCGAAGGGCTCAGCGCCGACCCGGACTTCCAGGTGCGCTTCGAGGTGGCGCGGGTGCTACTCGAGCCCTAGCTCGCCATAGACCCGGTCGAGTCGGGACCGCAGTGCGTCGATCTGAGCCTGCAGCTCGACGACCTCGGCCCGGAGCGATGGCTCGGCGAGTTCTCGCGCTTCCGTGGGCTGCTCGAGGGTGGCGTACTCGAGTGACCCGGTCGTGAGGAGCTCCACGTAGCGGCTCTCCTTCTGGCCGGGAACCCGCGCCAGCCGGGTCACGTGGCCGCGGGAAGCGAGGTCGTCCAGAGCCGCCTCGACGGCCACGAGCGACGGAAAAGAGACATAGCGGCTGGTCCGCTGGCGCAGCTCGCCCGGGGTCTGCGCCCCCCGCAACAACAAGACAGCGAGCATGGCGAGCGCCTCGGGCCCGAGGCCGATCACCCGATCGACGGCATGCTTGTACTTCACGACGCGATCGCCCGGCCGGTGGACGAGCTTGGCGAGGCCCCGATCCGCCAGGCTTCGCAGGGTCACCTCGACGAGGCCGTCGTCGTACTCGACGATCGGTTCGCGGTTGGAGACCTGGTTGCATGCGACGGTCGTGGCGTTGAGCGAGAGTGGGTAGGCGTCCGGCGTGGTGAGCGCCTTCTCGATGAGGCTCCCGATCACCCTGGCCTCGACATCCGTGAGCGTGGCGCCCGTCACAGGCCCTGCTCGACGCTCGGGTTGCGCTGCAACCGGATGTCCTCGTGGCGCCGTTCGACGAACGGCATGACCCCTGGATGGGTGATGACGTAGAAGCGATCCTCCAGTACCGCTTCCAACACCCGCTCCGCCACCTCCCCGGGCGACCGGTGAGAGCGCTCGTACAAGCGATCGGCGGCTGCCCGGACGCGTTCCGTCACCGGTCCAGCGGCCCCCTCGGCGCCCGGCGGTCGGTTGCGGTCCGATTCGTGGATCGCCGTCCTGGTCCACGCCGGGCACACGACCGACACGCCGACCCGGGCTTCGAGCATCTCCATCTCGTAGAGCAACGACTCCGAGAGGACGACGACGCCGTGCTTCGAGACGTTGTACGCAGCCATGCCGGGCTGGGTCAGCAGGCCGGCGACCGAGGCGGTGTTGACGACGTGGCCCTCGTTCTGGTCGACGAACCGCGGAACGAAGGTGCGAACCCCATGGAGCACTCCCCAGAAATTGACATCCATGATCCAGCGCCACTCGGCGAGCGGCGTCTCCAGGATGCCCCCAGGAGGGCCCACGCCGGCGTTGTTACAGACGAGGTGGGCGGTTCCGAACTGCTCGAACGTCACAGCCGCGAGCGCTGCGACCGAGTCGGGTGACGAGACGTCGGTCGGCACGGCGAGCACTTCGTGACCGGCATCCGCCAGTTGTGCTGCGGCAGCCTCGAGCGGGCTGCGTTCGATGTCCGCCAGCACGAGCCTCATGCCCTCCTGCCCGAAGCGGCGCGCCATCGCCAGCCCGATCCCGCTCGCCCCGCCGGTGACCACGGCGACCTTTCCCGCCAGATCCTGCATAGCGCCGAGGTTAGAGGCACTCCGCCCGCCGCTCCGGCTCCAGGCTGCGGTGCGCGCCACTGGTGGTGCGTCGTTCGATTGGTGACCTCGGCTCTGGACCGCTGGGTGGCCGACGCCGCAAACGGGGACGGCCATACAAACGCTGTCTCCCGCTCGGCGGGGGACCGGCGCGCGGTCGCCCTGCGACCCGAGCCGTGGGGGCACCTGGCCGCCACACACTGCCCGGCCCCCTCGACTCGGCCTGCGGCACTCGTCGATCCCCCGGAGACCGGGGGATTGCGTAGAAGCCTGCGAACCGTGTGGACGGCCACCCACGCTGTCTCCCGCTCGGCGGGGGACCGGCGAGCGGTCGCCCTGCGACCCGAGCCGAGGGGGCAGCTGGCCGCCACACACTGCCCGGCCCCCTCGACTCGGCCTCCGGCACTCGTCGATCCCCCGGAGACCGGGGGATGAGCGTAAGAAGCCAACCAAACACAATCGAGGCGCCGAGTCGACAATCTCCGGCCTCGAGGTCATCCAGGTGGAGCGGCGCCTCGAGCTCACTGACGTCCACGTTGCCGAAGGTCACGACCGCCCGGAGTGAGCCGGCTGTCACGTCATCGCGGCGATGAGCTCTTCGAGGTCGACGGTGGCCACGTGGATCGCCTGGTCGGAGAAGCCGTACGGGATGACCACGGTCCCATCCTCCACGATGGCGCCACACGAGTACACGACGTTGGGCACGTACCCGTTGCGCTCGTCCTCCGCCGGCTCCAGAAGGGGAGACCCGAGATCGCCGATCACGCGAGAAGGGTCGTCGAGGTGAAGC